>CAKQJJ010000001.1 GCA_934247335.1 uncultured Clostridia bacterium
GAGTAAGCCAGCTGCCGATTACGCACATCCATATGAGAATGGCAACCACTTTCACCGCGTCGAGAATAAGCATGATTATGCTGGACGAGAAAACGTTTGCAAGTTCGTCGAGATAGGACGTGACGCGGACCAGAATTTTGCCGTTGGGGCGGGAGTCGTAGAAGTCGAACGCAAGCTTTTGCAGATGTTCGTACGTGGCGTAGCGTATGTCGTGGACTATGCTGTGCCCCACCTTGGTCATATAAAACTGACGGAAATAGCTGAACACGGTGTCGGTTACGACGGCTAAAACGTAAGCCGCGATAAGCACGACCGACAGCGTTTTGTAGTCCATTCCCAGCACGGTTTTCTTGGGAATAACGTTGTCCACGATAAGCCCGTTGATCATGGGCGGCAACATGGAGATAAACGTGATGAGAATCATCAGTATGAACAGAACGCTTAAAAGTTTGCGGTACGGAACGACGAATTTCAGCGCGTGGCGCAACTGACTTTTGGACAGTTTTTTGGTTTTTTCGTCCTCGTAATAACGGTTCCTTGCCATTTTACGCAACCTCCTCGTCGGTATTCATGGTCTGTTCGGTGTAGATGGACCAGTATTTGCCACGAAGCGCCATAAGCTGTTCGTGCGATCCGCGCTCGACGACCGCTCCGTCCTCCATATACAGGATTTCGTCGCAGAACGACACGCTGGTTGCGCGGTTGGAAGCGATTATAAGCGTTTTTTCGCCGTAATGCGTGCTTATGTTGTCGATAATTTCTTTTTCGGTCTGGTAGTCGAGCGCAGAGGTGCAGTCGTCCAGAAGCAGTACGGGCGCCTCCTTATACAGCGCTCTCGCAATGGAAACACGCTGTTTCTGTCCGCCGGACAAGCCTAGTCCGCGCTCGCCCACGACGGTATCGTAGCCGTCGGTAAGGCGCGGAACGAATTTATCCACGCGCGCAAGCGAGGCGAAATGCTCTATTTTGTCCATATCCTTGCCCTCGTCGTAAAAGGCGATGTTGTTTGCAACCGTTTCGGAGAACAGGAACACGTCCTGCGACACGAACGAAGTGGATCTTCTCACGTCGTCCAGTTTATATTCGGAAATGTCTTTGCCGTCCACTGTTATGCTGCCCGAAGTACAGTCGTAAAAACGGTTCATAAGGCGCATGATAACCGACTTTCCGCAGCCCGTTCTGCCCATTATTCCCACTTTTTTGCCATACGGCAGATCGATGTCGATTTTTTTGAGCACGTCGGTTTTGCCGTTGAAATTCATGGTGACGTCGCTGAATTTATAGTTTGGCTTTTCGGGCATATCGAGCGTTTCGCGGCTGTGATCGAAGCCGTCGCTTGCATCCATAAACGAGAACAGGCGTTTTCCCGCGACCATGCAGTTCTGAATATTGCCTATTTCGGAAGCAATGGTAATCATGTTGCCGTTAAGCAGTCCGACGTACGTGGTAAAAGTCGTAAACTGACCCACGCTTATTTTTCCGTCCACGGCGAGGATAATGCCCACGATCATCGCGCTTACGCTCATTGCGTAGCCGATAAGGCGGAAATACATGTGATACTTCGCCGCGGTTTTGGTAAGATTGACGTAATTGTCGCGGAAACGGGCGTTTTTCTTTTCAAACTTTGCCATTTCCTCGTCTTCGGTGGCAAACGAACGCACGATTCGCACGCCGTTTATGTTTTCCTGAATGCAGGTGTTGAGGTCTACGTTGCCTTCGCGGATGTCCGAATATCTTTTAACCAGTTCTTTTTTAAATTTAAGGCTGACGAAAAAGGTGACTACGGCAAGCGCGAGCGGAACGATAGCCATGACCGGGCTTGTAGCCAGCATTATAACGATTGTGCCAACGCCCGACACTATTGCCGAGAACAGGAACACGAAACGGTGCTGATACAAGTCCATTACGTTGTCGATATCGTTGCTGAGAATGTTCATCATATCGCCGCCCGAATACGAATGAACGACGACCGGCGAACAGCTTAAATACTTTGCGAAAGCGTCGCGGCGCAGATAGTTGGCGATTTTCCGGTTGTAGGCGTGCGCCATATTCCACCGCGTATAGTGGCATATATATTGCAATAAAGCCACCGCGCCCAGCGTTATTAAAAGCACGGTGATCATGCCTGTGTAATCGTCGGAAGCAAAACCCGCCACCAAAAATTTGAGCGGCGAAGAACTTGCCTGCGTCATCTCCCTTTCGGGGTCGAGTACGGGCGTAATAACACGGTCGATGATAAGCTGAGTTATCTGCGGAATTATCAGATTTATCGCAATCTGTAAAAGAGCAAACACGACTATTATGATTAGTTGCGGTCGGATTTTTTTCCAGTACTTCCAGGAATGTTTTATTACGTCCATAAGTAATTTCTCCAAAAAAAACGGCAAACTTTTCATATTCTCGCATAGAACTGAATTGTTTGCCTGATTTTTTAAGTACGCTTGTCAATCGCTGCCGGATTGTACCGAAATTATACAGCAAGCGGCGACTTTTGTCAACCCCAAAACGGCAAAATTATTTGGACAAATTTGCTGAAATGGGTGACAAGAATGTCCTATTTTTGTTTTTCGGTCACGATGCCGCCGGAAACCGAAAACTCTTTGTATTGCCCCAGCGCCTCCTCTATCTCCTCGGAAAGGTGAGTGCAGGTTATTATGGTCTGATAGCCCGAAACCGCCCTTGCAAGGCGTTTGGAGCGCGTTTTGTCCAGTTCGGAAAACACGTCGTCCAGCAAAAGAACGGGATATTCGCCCTGTTCCTCGCGGTAAAGGTCCATTTCGGCAAGTTTTAAGCTGAGCGCGGCGCAGCGCTGTTGCCCCTGCGAGCCGAATTTACGCACGTCTATGCCGTCCAGCAACACCGCAAGATCGTCGGTTTGCGCGCCTGCGTGCGTATAGCCGTGGCGATAGTCTATCTCGCGGTTTTCACGCAGTTTATCGGCAAAGTTTTTTTCTATTTCTTCAACGCTTTCGCCCGCCGTTCCTTCGTAGGAAAGAGAAAGATTTTCCTTGCCGTCGGACAAAAACGAGTGGTTTTGGGCTGCGAATTTTTCCAGTCTTCGCACGAATTCGCGGCGATTGCGCACGATGAGCGCGCATTTTTTGATAAGCTGTAAATCCCACGCCTCTATTGCCGACAACGGAGCGTTTTTTTTGAGCAGTTTGTTGCGCTGAACGAGAATTTTATTATAATCGCTGAGACAGTAAAAATAGGACTTTGAAAGCTGGCAAAGCGCAATGTCTATAAATCTGCGGCGCTTTTGCGGAGTGTCCTTTATTATCGCTATTTCGTCGGGGGAAAACAAAACGGTGGTAATGACGCCCATAAGTTCGCCTATGCGCGTTATCGGCATGCCGTTTATCGCAACACGCTTATTGACCGCGCTGTCCAGCACTATTTCAACCGTTTTGGTGCCTATTCTCTTGTTTACTTCCGCCTTTATTCTGCCGCGTGCGTGATTCCAGGCAATAAGCTCCTTGTCGCGCGGGGTGCGCATGCTTTTGCCAAGACTCGAAAAATATACCGCTTCCAATAAATTGGTTTTGCCCTGAGCGTTATCGCCCGAAAAAACGTTTACGCCGGGGCAGAACTCCACCTTTTGCGAAAGGTAGTTGCGGAAATAATTAAGTTCGAGGCGCGTAATGTTCATAAGTGCAATTATAGCATATTATCTCGGTTTTGTAAAGTTTCAGCCGCCGAATATGCGATGTTTTTATTCCGATATAAAGAAAAAGCCGAACCGTGGTAGCGATTCGGGCTTTTCTCCGTAATTTATTTATTTACGATTATTATTTGTTTTCTTCTTCGGTCGTTGCCGATACGGTTGCGTCTTCGGTTGCGGCGGTTTCTTTCTTTTCCTTTTTGTTTCCGATGTTTACGAGGACGTTTACGAGGATACCGAGGATGAGTGCGCATGCTACTGCGGTGATGGTTACTTTACCGAAGGTGAGAACCATTCCGCCGACGCCTGCGATGAGTATTACGCATACTACGAAGAGGTTTCTGTTGTCGCCGAGGTCAACTTCCTGTATCATCTTCAAGCCGGATACCGCGATGAAGCCGTACAGAGTGATGCACACGCCGCCCATTACACAGGAAGGAATGCTTGCCAGGAAGGTTGCGAACGGAGAGATGAACGAGATTACGATTGCCATTACCGCAGTGGTGATGATGGTGCGTACCGATGCGTTACCGGAGATTGCTACGCAGCCTACCGATTCGCCGTAGGTGGTGTTGGGGCATCCGCCGAAGATTGCGCCTGCCATGCTGCCTACGCCGTCGCCGAGCAGAGTTCTGCTGAGACCGGGATCTTCGAGAAGGTCGTGTTCAATGACAGTAGAGAGGTTTTTGTGGTCGGCTACGTGTTCTGCGAATACTACGAACGCTACGGGCACGTATGCAACCGCGATGGTTCCGATGTAAGCTCCGTTAAGTTCGCCGAAGCCTTTGAACGCGGTGAGGAAGGTGAAGTCGGGATACCATTTGCTGAAAGCGTCCTTGAACAGGCTGAAGTTGATTACCTGAAGCGCTTCGTTGCCGGTTGCGATACCGATTCCGGTAAAGATTGCGGCTACTGCGTATCCTGCGAGGATACCGATGATGAACGGGATCATTTTAAGCATTTTCTTGCCGTATACCGAGCAAGCGATGGTTACGAACAGAGTTACAAGTCCGCAAACGAGCGCTACGTACGGCGAGCAGAGCATTACCGAATTGGTCTCGGTGATTACGTTGCCGGCTGCGTCGAAAACTTTGTCGCCGTTGACCAGAACATCCGAAACGACGTCTTTGAACGCGCTGCCCTTGGAAAGGTCGCCGATTGCGTTGCCTGCCAGCGAAAGACCGATGATTGCGACGGTAGGTCCGATGACGACTGCAGGCATAAGTTTGTTAAGCCATTCGACGCCTGCGAATTTGATTACTATTGCGATGATGACGTATACGAGTCCTGCGAAGACAGCGCCGAGGATAAGTCCGAGATATCCCAGCTGCATGGATACGCCGCCTGCGAATGCCGCACTCATCGAGCCGAGGAATGCGAACGAGCTGCCCAGAAATACGGGGCTGCGGAATTTGGTGAAGAGCAGATAAACGAGCGTTCCTACGCCTGCTCCGAACAAAGCTGCGGTGGTGCTCATTCCGTTGCCTATGATCATAGGAACGGCGATAGTTGCAGCCATGATTGCCAGCAACTGCTGCAAAGCAAATACGATTGTTTTGCCCCAGCTCGGCTTGTCTTGTACACCATAAACGAGTTTCATAAAAAATTCTCCTTTGGTTTGTTTATTTCAAATTCCGCTTTCGGGGAAGTTGATTACTTTTTTACAGGTCGTACAGCTCGACGGACAGTTTGTCGTCGTACGGCGGAATGTTGACCTTAACCATTTCGCTGTGTGAAGTGGGCAGGTTTTTACCCACGTAGTCGGCGCGTATCGGAAGTTCGCGATGACCTCTGTCGCACAGCACCGCAAGCTGAACGCAGGCGGGTCTGCCCATGCTTATCACCGCTTCCATTGCGGCGCGCGCCGTTCTTCCTGTGTACAGCACGTCGTCGATAAGCACGATTTTTTTGCCTTCCGTGGTAAACTTGTTTATTTTGTTTACCACCGGGTCGCGCGAGATCAGGCTGAGGTCGTCGCGGTAGAAGCTGATGTCCAGCTCTCTCGTTTCGACCGGGGCGCCTTCGTAGCCCGAGATGTTGGCGGCGATTATCTTTGCGAGAGGCACTCCTCTGCTTTTGATGCCCACCAGCACCAGATCTTTAATTCCGTCGTTGCGTTCGGTTATTTCATGCGCTATTCGTACGAGCGCGCGGCGCACCGCGTTTTCGTCAAACAGTTCCGACTTGAATTTCATGATTCACCTCACAAAAAAAATCCGCTCAAGACGATCTTGAACGGAATTGTACTTACATACTTATAATACCTCGGTTTACGCCGGTAATATATTGTTGTGAGCTTGCCGATGTCTCGCATCCGCTTAAAGATCTGTTGTAGTATAACCTATTTGACGACAAATGTCAAACGTTTTTCACGTGTTTTTCGTTTTTTACGAAAGTTTTTTTACGAACGAGCGGCGGCGTTTGTGCAGTCTGGCGTCGAACACGTGCCACTGGTTCTGGATATTGTGGTTGTCTTCGAGGTTGAGATTGGTTTCGGCGTACTCCACGCCGTGATTTTTCAGCATATCCATGACGGCGACGATAAAAGTGGTTACTATTCCCTTTCCCGCGTATTCGGGCTTTACGCCGACCAGCGCAAGATCGATTATTTTGGGATTACGCACGGCTTTAAGTATCCGTATAAGCGCGGCGGGCGTAAGTCTGCCGCCGGAAGGTTGAACGGCTTTTGCAAGCGACGGAATGGCAAGACCGAAGCACACGGCGTTGTCGTTTTCGTCGAGAATGACCGAAACGAAACGGGTGTCTATCACGAGCTTGAAGTTTTCCATCATCATTTTTTTCATGCCATCGGTGAAAGGCACGGTGCCATACAAATCGACGTACGTTTGGTCCAGCAACTCAAAAAACTGATCGCCGTACTTTTTGCAGAACTGCGCGCCGTTTTTTGCCGTTCCGAGACGAAGTTTGTATTTCTTCATCATCATATTGCTGAGGCGCGCTAATCTCTCGTCGATTACCGCGGGGGCGCGAAGCTGACGTTCCACCCAGTCCACTTCCTTTTCGTAGCCGAGATTTTCGATGAGTTTCTGATAATACGGGTAGTTGTACTGCTCCTCGAAAGTGGCAAGCTCGTCGAAGCCTTCGATAAGCAGCCCTTCTCTTTCGAGATCGGAAAAGCCGAGCGGTCCCACGACTTCTTCCATTCCCTTCTGCTTTGCCCAGTTTTCGACTGCGGCAAACAGAGCGTCGGCTACGTCCTGATCGTCTACGCTGTCGAAGCGGGTGAATCTGACGCGCTTTTGATTCCATTTTTTGTTTGCGGCAAGCTGCAATATGCCCGAAATTCTGCCCGCTATTTTTCCGTCCTTATAGGCGTTGAAATACACGGCTTCGCACTGGTCGTTGTACACGAAGTTCTTTTTGAACATTTTTTTCTCGTCGGAGTACAGCGGCGGCACGAAATAGGGGCAATTTTTGTAGAGGTTAAGCGGAAATTCGATAAATCTTTTAATCTCTTTTGCCGATTTTACTTCTCTTATTTCAATCATATTATCTGTTTTTGGAGTGGAACACTATGCCCAGTCCGTCGGGTCCGCAGTGGCAGCCGGCGGTTGGATTTACGTCCACGGTTACGATGTCGAGATTTTCGCCGAAGCGTTTTTTAAGCATATCGGCAACGTTTGCGGCGATATCGGGAATATCGCAATGTCCGATGACTACGCGGTGAGAGGCGATTCCGTCCTCTTTTTCCGCTATCATGTCCATTATTTTATTAAGTGTTTTCTTTCTGCCCTGAGCCTTGCCGAGCGCGGTCATCATGCCGTCCGCGCCCATGGTGAGTATGGGGTGAATGCCGATTATATTGCCCATAATCGCGGAAAAATTGGTAACTCTGCCGCTTCTCGCAAAGAATTTGAGATCGTCCACGTAGAAATAAATGGCGTGCTTTAACACTTCTTTATCCGCCCAAGCCAGAATTTCCGATATATCCGCTCCGTTTTTATACATTTCGCCTATTTCGAGAGCGATGGCGTAGCTTAATATGGTTATGCCCTTGGTGTCGATTTCGTAGAATTTGCGCTCGGGATATTTTTCTTTCAGCTCGCTTACGGCAAGGTTCATCGCACCGAAAGTGCCGCTCATTGCCGTGGCAAAATGCACGTACAGAATATCGTCGCCGTTTTCAAAAAACGGTTCAAAATAGCTTTTATATTTTTCGGGGCTGAGTCCGGCAGTCGTGGGCAACGCGCCTTTGCGCAGTTTTTCGTAAAACTCGTGACTGTCGTAATTTTTCTCGAAGTCCGCGTCCTCATACGGGTAAATCGTTTTATCGTCCATTATATACGGCATGCTGATGAGATTGTAGCCGTATTGCTTTGCCGATTCGGGCGTAAAATCGCTGTCCGTATCCGTAAAAAGAACTAACATTCTATTCTCCTTCGTGTGGTTTTGCGTCGGATTTTGTCAAAAAAACGCAACGTATACGTCAATTATATCACCGAATTATCATTTTGTCAATAAAAAACTGAACATTAGGCGGTGCATATGTAAACTTTCCCCGTTTGGTGGGCGTTTTGTTCTGCCGTTCGGTTTATTTGCGCGCAAACGAAAAGCGCACCCTCCTTTTTACGGGAGAATGCGCTTTTTTTCGATTATTGAAGCTTACGCGTTTTCTTCGGAAGTCTCGATTACTTCGGTGATTTCGACGTATTCGCCGTTGTCGCCGGTTTTGGTTTCGAGCTTATACTTTTTGCTGCCGCCCACGGTTACGATTTTTACGTTTGCGTTGTCGGGATCGGCTTCGATTTCGGTAACGAGGTACGTGCTGCCGCCCACTGTGAGAAGCAGTGCGTTGCCTTCGGAATCTACGTCAACGTAATCTTCGCCGTTTTCTGCGTAGATTGCCTTGCCGTCCTCAACCGAAACGCTTACGCTTTCGTAAGGAGCGATGACGTTGGTGTCGTCTTCGGAAGGTTCGCCGGGCTGATCGCCGCCGAGATCGGCTTCTACGACGGTGAGTTTGTAGTACTTGTTTGCCGTGATCTTGCCGTTTTCGTCAGTGGTTCTGGAAACGAGGTACCATACGTTGTTCTTCTGGAAACGAATGGTGTACTCGATTGCGTTTTCTTCGGTAACTTCGCCGTTATACAGTCTTGCCGCAAACAGATATCCGGTGGGATAGCCCGCGTCGGAAGTGATATTGCGTTCGAGTTCGACGGTGTAGCCGTTGGTCGTCGTCAAAGTCTGCGTACGGGTGAGCGCTACCGTCACGTAACCGGAAGTACTAAGCGCCTGAATGTACTGAATAGAGAAGTACATTTTGTAGGTGTACGTATCGGGATTCTGTTCGTCGTCGGCGTTCTTTACGGTAAAGGTTGCGATATAGTTCTGTCCGGTTTCGCCCTGACGCTCGAAGTCGGCTTTATCGAATACGATGATATTGCCGTTGACGTCGTACGCGCCCGAAGCCTGACCGAATTCGCCGGTCATATAGTGAATGGTTTCCTTACCTTCGAGGTCGTATTCGTATACGAGCTGAAGCGTTCCGAACACATTGGGAAGCTGCTGAGCGTACTGCTGACCGTAAATCATGCTGTACATATAGTACATGTACCAGTAGTTATACGAACGAACGCCCATGATACGCTTCATGGAAACGATATCGTACGAGTTGACGCCCGAACCCTGATAGTCGACGCTGATATCCAGACGGAAGTAGGTCAAAGAATTTATTTGCAGGAGAATAAAGGTTTCGGGCTTGTCGCCGTTCATTATTCTGTAAACGTAGCAATCGAACTGGTCGTCGCCAAGCATAACCTTGCCGCTTACCGCAAACTGATCTGCTCCGGAAGGCGTGAAGGTAAGATGTCCGATGGTGCGATATTCGGTTTCTTCTTTTCCCTGTACCGGAATTCTGAACTTACCCGCATTTTCTTCGGGACGCTCGAAGTGGAGAGCGGCACCGTCGTCGTGATAGTAAGTCTTTCCTGCGTATTCTTTGGTTTCGGTGAATTCGCCGAACACTTCTTCGATGTAGCCGTACTTGTTGGTTTCCTGCGGAATAAGACCGTTTTCGTCGAATTCCTGATGATAAATGTAGCAAACGCCGTCCACTACGTTGTAGTAATAACGGGTGGTTCCGTTGAATACCGCAAAGCCGTATTTGGTGAACACGAGCGATTCGAGATCCTTGGTGTAGTAGCCGCGGGCTCTGTTTTCTACGGGGGTTATGGTTCCGTTGGTAAGGTTGTATTTATAGATAGAAGCGTCGCTGTCGGTTGCGTAGTACAGCAGGTCGTCGGTGATGAGCATGTAAGTTCCGGTTTCCTTTTCGCCGGTTTTGCCCACTTTCACCGCGTTGCCGTAGCCGTCGAGCGACAGAACCGACCAGTCGTTGGTGTCGATGAAGTTCATCACGACTTCTTCGTTTCTGACGAAGAACGCAGGATACGTAGAAGTTCCGCTGCGGAAATATCCGAACTGACCTTTAAGCGTAACCGAAGTTCCGTTGGACATGGTATAGGTAAACGAGCAGTAGCCGTCGGCAAGCGTGTATTCGACGTCGGTTGCGATGTCTTTGGTTTCGTACTTGCCTGTTTCTTCATTAAGCGAAGTTACGCTTAACGTAAGCTTTCCGTAGCCGTCGAAAGCAACGGTCATACCGCCGTTGGTTCGGTTGTTGAGCACTACGTACGAGCCGTATTCAAAGCCGCGCTTGGTGAAGGTTTTGTCTTCTTTGAGATCGAGATAAATATAGCCGCTTTCCGAGATAAAGGTGAGCGCGCCGTTATCGCCGAGGTAGTAATAGCCTTCGATTTCGTTGCCGCTTTCGTCGGTGTAGAGCGCGCGATAGCCGAAGCCGTCGAGCGAAATGCTGGAATCGCCGAAAGTATATACGCCGTTTACCGAATCGTTGAGGCGTGCGAAGTAAACCGAATTGGAAACTACGACGCGGACGAACTCGAACGAGGTGTTACCCGAACGGAATCTGTAAATGTCGTCGCCGAATACGGTCTTTGCGCCGGTGGTGTCAGCCGTTCCTACGAGCGTAACCTTTTCGGCTGCGGCGCCTTCTCCTTCAACGGTAGTGTAGGTTGCGGCGCCCTTGCCGTCGAGAGCAAGAGTGGTGTTTCTGGATGCGGTGCCGTCCGAAAGCATTTCGGCTGCGGTGTACGGTGCAAACGCAAGTTTGGTAAGCGAAAGCGCGTCCGCGTTCAGCTCGAAATACATATAACGAGTGGTGGTCGTCTCGTCAACGGTGACCTTATAAGTAAGGACGTAATATCCGTCTTTTGCGGCAGCCAGCGTTCCGTAGTAGCTGTTGTTGCCCTCGGTATATTTAGCAAAACCGCCCCAGACGGTGAGTTTTGCGCCGCTTTCGCCGTCGTAAATCTTGGTAAGAGTTTCGACTTCGCCGTCTTTAAGTTTATAGGACGACCAGAAGTTTACGCTGTACTGGGTGCTGTCGGAATCGACGATAACGTCGGCGTATTCGACCATTGCGATATTTACGGTGGGCTGCATCCACAGCTTCTTTTCGCCGTTTTCGTCGGTAATGTAGTACGAATAAGCGGCAACGTTGCCGTCCTCGTCCTTCACTTCTTCGATAGAAGTGAATTTATCGATGAAATATTCTTTTGCCGTATATCTGTACGCGCCGTCGGCAGAGCCTTTGGTAACGGTACCGGTGGAGATAAGCTCGTACGTTTTGTTTGCGGTGTAGCCGTAGAACGAAGCTTTGCCTTCCGACAAATTATCGATTACGAGCAAGGGTGCGTAATAGACGCCTTCTGCCGTGCTGTAATAGTACTCGGCGTACGAAGCGTCCTTTTTCTCGAAAGAATAAATGGTTTCGACTTTCTTTTCGCCGTCTTCGCCTTCTACTTCCTGGGAAGCGGAAGTGACGAGGAATTTATAGGTCTTGGAATCGTTGCCGTAAAGCGTTACCATGTAGCCGAACACCGAAGAACTCGTGACGTAGTTGCCGGTAACGGTGGTTTTGCCGTCGTTGTATTCGGCAGTGTAAACGCCGTCGGTTTTAAGCGTTGCGCCGCCGGAAGTAATGGTTCTGTCGTAATTAGACTCGTACAGGGTGTACACCGTCATTCCGTTGTGAGTGAACACGCTGAGTACGCCCGCCGTCTGCATTCCGTTTACGCGCAGAGTGAGAAGCGTTCTGTCTTCGTTGAACGAATAGTAATAGTTTGCCGATCCGATCTTGCCGGTGGTAAGATCGACGGTGGACATGGTTGCCACGCCGAAGCCGTTGAGCTTGATGCCGTAGTACATTTCGCGAAGAGTGACGAGCTTGCCTTCTGCGTTAAGCATCACGCGGGAAATGGTTCCCATATTGATATCGTCTTCGTTGCGCACCTGGAAAGCGTTCTGCTGCTGTTCGTTGATGGTTACGGTACCTCTTACGAAAGTCATAATCTGACCTTCGAGGTCGCCGCCTTCAAACACCGCAACGTGCTGATTGCCGTTTTCGATGGTGTAATAACCGGTTGCGCTTACGGTAATTTTATTCTTTTCGTCGTACTCGTTGTAGGTAATGCCGTTGTACTGGTCGAGAACGATTACCTTGGATTTATCTATTCCGCCGCCAAGCACATAGAGATAAGCGGTGTAGCCGTCGCGGGTTTTATCAGCATAAACGTACGTGAGGTCGTCGTTGAGCTTGCCTTTCAGCAAAGTGGTGTCTTCGGTTGCGTGAATAAGCGTGAAAGTGCTGTCCTTTGCGGAATATTCGGCACGGTAGAACACGCCGTTTCTTTCGATGAACACGCTCTTCTGCTCGGCAAAGAAATAAACGTTGTCTGCGCCGCCGAACATATCGGTGTACGCTTCTTCCCATACCGCGTAGTAGGTTTTGCTTGCGGTGGGATTGAGCATGTTTTTAACGTCGGCGTCGGTCTTGTTGTAAAGGCGATTGTAGATATAATTTGCGTAAACTTCTACGCTGCCGCCTTCCTTGGTGGTCCAGCCTGCGAGAACGTAGCCGTCGGCTTTGTAATCGGAGGGAACTTCTACTTCGGTTCCCGCAGCGACGTCGCTTAAAACGAAGTCATCGGAAGTAGTGCCGTCGGGATAGGAAACTTTGAAGGTAAGATTGATGGACAAACGGTCAAAGTAATGACGGAACACGTTTTCGGAAGCGTTTTCGGAGAGGTTGCCCTCGGTTTTGGCGTTGTCGTTTGCAACTTCTTCGTATCCTTCCTTGGTTACGGAAGCGGAGTAAGCCGAACCTACGTAGCCGCTGCCGGACTTGGTTTCTTCCAATTCGTAGCCGGATTTATCTGCTTTCTGAACGTAGATTTCGACGGTGTAAGCAACTTTATAGCGCGCGGTAAGCGTGGTGTCGGCGGTCATGAGCGTGGACGAAGTGACTTCGTTGTCGCCGATAAACCATGCGCCGAACGTAAGACCCGCTTTTTCGGGGACTATGTTTTTAACCGCGTCGTAAATGATTGCTCCTTCTTTTACGGTAAGCGTAGTCGTATTAACCGTGCCGCCGTTTGCGTCCAGCGTAAGAGTAAGCAACTTTGCCCACTTTGCGTAGAACTTTACGTCTGCGGAAACGGTGATTTCGGTTACGGGGCTGCCCGAGAATGAAGGATCGGTGTACCAGCCTTCAAATTCGTAGCCGTCGCGGGAAGGCGTGGGAAGCGTGTACTTGCTGCCCTCTTCCTTTGTTTCCTGAGCTATCGAAGCCGCGCCGTTGGTTTCAAACGAGAGCGCGAACTTCTTCGAGTCTTTGTCGTTGTCGCACGCGGCAAGCGAAGTTACCGACAGTGCGGTTACGGCAAAAACCGTAGTCAAAAGAATTTTTTTGAATTTGTTCATATATATCTCCTGTAAAGTTGATTACTTGATTAAAAACGCGTTGAACGCGCCGCTAAGCAGCATTTTTGCCGTCTGGCTGTCGGCGTCGTTTTGTTCGTTGTCGGGATTGCCGAATATGTCGTCAATAAGGTCGCCGAACGGGTTGTCGCTGTCGTCCGCTTCTCTCCACACGGTATACAGAACGGTGCCGTCGGGAAGATTGAACACATCGCCGTCGGTATATTCTGCTTCGGTGGCGTCCGGAGTGGTGGCAAAGCCCGCGCACACAAGACCTGCTCTTCCGGGCAACGTGATCTTGACGGTGGTATATTCGTAGTGTTCGCCGTCATCGTCGGTTACTTTTACGACCTGATATACGTTTTCGGTATTATTCTGCGAAACGGTGAAGCTTTCGACGTAGCCGTCGGCGGAAATCGTGCTTCCGTATATAACGGGGAGGACGGACGAGTTCCAGCCTTGCTGCCAGCCTGCCAGAGCCTCTTCGGATTCGGCGTAAATCACCGCCGGGCTTGCATTATAAAATGCGTTTTCGGCAATGTTTTTAAGCGAACTTCTGAGAGTAATCGAGCGGGCGTTTGTGTTTGCGAAAGCATAACTTTCTATCGTTTCGACGTTTTCGGGAATTGCGATATTTCTGAATCCCGTGCCGTAGAACGCGTATTCGCCTATTTCCTTTACTCCTTTTCCGAAGTCAACGCTGCTGAGCGCCGTGGCTCCGTAGAAGGTGCTGTTTTCTATTCTTTCAAGCGAATCGGGCAACTTTATCGAGGTAATGCGGGTTTTGTAGAATGCCGCGTAGCCTATTTCGGTAACGTTACCTTCGATTATTACGTTTTTAAGATAGCGACTGCTTCCGAAAGCTTTTCTGCCGATAACCGTGACGTTCTCCGGGATAGTTAATCTACCCAAGCCGCTGTTGAAGAACGCAAAATCGGGTATTTCGGTAATGCCTTCGCCGAATTTCACGTCGACCAGGTTGGCGCAGGAATTGAACGCGTTGGTTCCAATCGAGGTAGTGGAATCGGGGATGTCCACTTCGCTTAGTCTTGCGCAGGCGTAGAACGCAGACCTACCTATCGAGCGCAATCTCGACGGCAAAGTTATTTTCATCATTGACTGGCAGCCGAGAAAAGCGTAGTCGGGGATATCGCGCAGGTCGTCGCTGAGCGCAATGCCGGTGAGTGCCTGACATGCGTAGAACGCGCCTTTACCGATATAGCGAACGTTTTCGGTTGCAGTAATCGTGGTCATGGATTGCTGAACGATAAACGCGTAGTCGGCTATTCCGACGCAGGTGATTTTGTCCTTGCCCTTTTCGTCTATCGTAAGGTTTGCGGTGCTTATCGACTCCCAGTTTCCAAGCATGTCTTTTTTGCCGAACGTCGTCGTTCCTACCGCCCACTTTCCGCAGAATACGACGCCGTTGGTGGCGTTATTCCACAGCTGAGTGCCGTAAAACGCAAGCGCTCCGATGCTTCTTACCGAATCGGGAAGAGTATCTTCAGGGCTGTACTTGTTGTTATCGAAAGTGGAACATCCGTAAAAAGCAGCGCCTTCTATCGTGGTGAGTACGTCGCCGAAGTCCACGTTAGTTAAGATCGGACACGAAGCAAACGCGCCGTAAGCAATTACTCTTACCTTGGGCATAATCACTTTGTACAAAAGCGGACACGCGATAAACGCCTGTTTTCCCACTATTTCCACGGACGAGGGAAGCGTAACGTCCGAAAGTCGCTGGCATTTGGTAAATACCGAATCGGCGATTGCGTACGTGCCTTCTTTTATCTGATCTTTTCCGAGCGACACGACGTCGCGGGTTTCGGATTTATATGCGACCAGCCATTTGTCGGCGTAGACGTATTCGCCCGCCGCCTCGTAAAGTCCGGTAAGGTCAAACGCGCCGAAACCGACGTGATTTACCGAATCCGGAATGGATATTTCTTTGATTTCGCTGTCGCCGTAGAAGCATGCCTCGCCCAGATCTTCTGTGCCGTCGGGCAAAACGACGCCCGTAAGTTTCGTGCAGTAGCTGAACGCGTTGGTTTCAAGCGTTTTGAGCGACGACTGAGCGGCAAAGTTTACGGTTTTGAGCGATTCGGCACGGGAGAACGCATATTCTTTAATCGTTTCGACTCCTGCTCCGACGTTTACCGTTTCAAGCGCTTTGGACACGGTGAAAGCGGATTTTCCTATCGTTTTAACCGTATCGGGAATTGTTATTTCTTTAAGCGAGCTGCCGTAAGCAAAGGCAAGTTCGCCGATGTTTTCCAAGCCCTCGTTGAGCGTGACTTTTTCAAGCGACGCGCAATACGCAAACGTGTTGTACGGAATTTCCTTGACGGTGGACGGAATTACCATTTCTTTAAGCGAGCTGCACGACTGGAACGCGCTTTCGCCTATCGTCGTAACGCCTTCCGGGAGCACTACTCTTTCCAGTTTCGGACAGGACGAGAAAGCCGCTTTACCTATATAAGTAACGTTGTTTCCCACGGTTACGTCCACGATTTTGACGCTTCCCTTAAACGCCTGATCGGCGATGCGTGTTACGGGCTTGCCGCGGTAGTAGTCTTCGATGACTATTGCGCCCGAAGCTTTGCCCACGCGGTTTACCTCGTATTCGGTGCCACCGTTTATAAGCGCGTACTTACACCCGGTTTCGTACTCCTTGTGGAAGGAATACTGTTCCGACCAGTCGGAATCGCTTGTGCCTTTTGTTTTTCCCAGCGCTTTTATCTTTATTATATAGTCGCCTTCGTTGAGCGTGAATCTGTTGCTGTTGCTGAGTTCGACGGTAGTTCTTCTCGAATCGAAGCTGTACGTGTTTACCGACGTTTCTTCTTTGACGAGATCGATTAAATCGCTTCCGTCAAGAGTGCTGATTTCAACCGTATACGCGGAAGCGTTTGTAACCGCCGACCACGTAAGCGTGTTTTCGAGATCGACGTTTACGTCTTCGGGCGCGGCAAGAGTTCCGCCGCACGCGGTAAACGCCGCCAGCAACGCACACGCTATAAATATAAAGAAAATTTTCCTAACGGATTTCATTTACTCTCCTTGAATAGCGGCAAACAAAACTTTTTTATCGTTTTACCACCGCTTTCGTAACATAATCGGTCTATTTTCCGTTCTTCTCTCTGTGTTCGCGAATGATTTCGTGCGGCCACTTGAACTTGAATTTACGAACCGCAATGTCTGCCAGGAACAACACGATTGCAATGATAATGAACAGATATCTCGGGTCGAATTTTCTTGCGAACGAAATTACTATTTCTTCAAAGATTTCGACGGGATCGTCGTTATCCGCAACCAGCGCGCCTTTACCTTTCGCGGCGATATCGGACATAACTTCTCTCATCGCTGTTTCGTCGGCGTCTTTGGAAATATCGTATTCCGCCGAGTACGCGAACGATTTGAACGCCTCGCTTTCCGTCTGTTCAACCACTGCTCCGCTCGCGTTCACGCGTTTTGCGACTATTTTGTACACGCCCGCGTTTTTAATTGCGAAAGTGCTGCGGGTATAACCGGTTTCGGCGTCGAGCGCAACGGTAACGAAGCAATCGGCGTCTGCCGAGTACGAGGAAGTCGAATTGAGCGACACCGTTTTGCCGGTATCTACGTTTACCACTTCCGCGGTAATGCGCTCGCCCTCGTTAAGCTCGGAATAGTATACGGAAAGTCGGTTGTATACGTTTTCTTCGGTAATTTTGAGAGAAAGCTTGGTTACGCGTATGTTTTCGGTGGGCATCAGGTTGTTTACGATGTTCTGGATAAGCTTAACGCCGTTTTTATCGGACATGAATTCGCTTGACCAGCTGCTGTTCTGCAAATCGCACATGAAGCTTCCCACCTTGCCTTTTCCGTACGACCACTGCGCGTAAACGGGCACGTCGTAGTCGCCTGCAAGGTACAAATCCGCGTTCTGACGCTTTTTAACGCCGTAGAAGCCGTTAAGCTTAACCGTCATGCGGGATTTTTCCTCTTCTTCGCCGGTTTCGATGCCGTTGAAGACCGGACTCATAAGCTTTTTGACAATCGGCTTGAACGGATCTTTTCCCAGTTCCTGCAAAGTAGGCGAAGTGAGGTCGTTACGCATGGTAAGCGTAAGTTTTGCCAGATCGGTTACGGCATAGCAACCGCCGCCGCCCGTACCGTCCGCGTTTTTGCCGGCGGCAACTATTTTCTGCATGTTGGACATACCGGTTGCGTTCTCCGAATCGGTGAGCACCACCGCCGACAGCGTGAGGTTGGATTCCTTGTGAGCGGTTGCAACCTGTTCGCACACCGTCTGAACCTGGTCGTCGCTTATAAAACCGTCGGTAACGATGACGATGTGGCGTTTATCCACTTCGGTGAGCGCCGAAAGCGAGTTTATCGCACGTTTTATTGCGCCGACGAACGACGTTCCGCCTGCCGCCACCTGCACTTTGTTTATCGCGTTTAAGATTTCGTCCTTTCTGGTGACCGGGATGGGGTCGAGAAGCGAACGATAGTCGTTGTCGAGCGTCATAACGCCGAAGTAGTTGGCAAGACCGGTATTGGTGGTTTCGTCGTATACCGCGTTGTAGCAGGAAAGCGCGCCGCTTCGCGCAGCCGTAAGCTTTCCGCCGCCCATAGATCCCGAACGGTCGATAATAAGCATAACCCCGATAGGAGGCGTGTAGTTATCGACAGCCAGAACGGGCAACATTTTCTGAAGATCGCTCTCTTCGAGGTCTTCGGCAACGTACGCGTGCTGATCGCCCTTTTCGTCGTTACCGCCTACGGTGAACATGCCGCCGCCGAATTCGTAAACGTATTCGTCGAGGATGTCAACCAGCACCGATTTGTCCTTTTGCGTGGGCAAATTGGGGTTCTGAGCGGTGTCGGTGAGATCGGCGTTGGAAATATTGTTGAGAATTACCTGATCGTAAGCGCGAAGTTCTTCCACCGTGGACGGCAATTTATCGTTGTATACGTCCAATACGGTGAGATCGAACGCGGAAGTAACGTCGGTGTTGATAAGCTTTTTAAGTTCTTCCGACTGACCTTTCACGCTTTCGAGAACGAGTATTTTGTTGAAAGCTTCGATATAAACGTGAGTTATATATTCGCTGTTTTTTTCTATCGAATCACCGTTATCGAGCGAGATTTTTACCTTTATTTCATGCAATCCGTCGGTAGTAAACGTATGGCGCATGACGAAAGACTGCTCGCCGCGGGTAATTTCGGTATCTTCGAGCGCACTCTCGACGTCCAGTTCGCCGTTATCGAAAAGCTGAACGGTTGCGCCGGTTGCGGGTTCGCTTGCGAAGATATTTACCGTGAACGCGCTTTCTTCGTTTACCTTAACGTTATAGTCGGGGCGTTCGACCGAAGAAATCTGAACGTCGGCTCCGCTGAACTGCGAGGACACGAATACGGTGTCCACTATTGTTCCCTGAACGGAAAGCGAACGAGCCACGTCCGCAGCGTTTTTGTCGGTTTGTTTGCCGTCGGATATCAGAACAATACGCGACGATTCGGGATGAGTAAAGCAACTTCTCGCAAACACGAGCGCGGACGCAATATCGGTTGCCGTAACGTCGGGAAGTTCCGCCGTCAGGTACGCGTCGTAAATGCCGTTTATATCGGTAGTAAGCGGAACGACGTATTTCTGATTAAGTCCGAAAGTCACCAGTCCCACTTTAAGGTTGCTGTTTTTGCTGTAATCGAGTACCGCTTCAACCGCTCTGTCGCGATTGTCGGCGGAATTTTCCTGCGAATCGGACATATCGACGAGAACTATTATTTCGTTGGAAGTATTGGGAACTTCGTACGAGAAGGTCACGTCCGCAAGTACCGAAACGGCAAGGACCATTACTATGCAGTGCAACACTATCGAACAGATACGGTTTCTGCTGCGTCTGTGCTTTTTGGAAAGTCTGAAATAGGGGATAAAGACCAGCAAAAACGCGGGAATGAGCAGGAGCAGCAGCCAGGGATGAGCGAAATTAATTGAGCAATTTGACATAAACCGCACCTCCTCACATATTGTCGCGCAACTGAAGAATCCACTCGATAAAGAGCAGTGCAACCAGCGCGGCGGCAAAGTAAATCAGAAGATCTTTAAAGTAATCGTATTTAACCGAACCGGTGAACGGATCGTATACGGTATCTTCTCTTGCCGCTATATTGCTTTCTGCGGCAGGTATTTTGACGTAAATTTTAGTATCGTCCACTTCTTTTCCCAAAAATCCGGTCTGAGAAATATTGTACGTTCCGGGAACGGTAAGCTTGACCTTTGCGGGGAATTCGTTGAAAGTGGTGCCTTCATCGTCGTCGGAAGAAATACGCTTTAAGTTAAGCTCGGTGCCCATGCTGTTGATGGTAATTTCCGAGTACACTTCAAACGAATTTCCGTTTACCGTAGCAGGCAGGAAATAATCGAATAAATTTTTGAAAAGCAACGGCCATGCGGTTTTCAGCCCGATGTTGGAATAATGAACGCTGAAGCCCATTACAAAAACCTTACTGTCCACCTCGTTTTTGACCAGCATAACCGATTCGCCGTTACAGGACGCTATGGACGTATAACCGTCAAAGTTTCCGAATACGTTGTAACGCGTCACTTCGATATCGGACACAGTAATATTTTTAAGAAGCGGGCTGCGACCGGTTTCGAGATCGTCTTCGGTGAGCGCGGTGGGAATTTTGTTGAGATCGCGCACTCCTCTGAGCGTAAAGCCCGAACGTTCGGGTGCCGAAAGCGGATCGAGAAGGAAAACAACGCCGTCGTCGGGCATGGTTTCTGGCATCGTATGCTCGAAAATGTACAAATCGAAGCCCTTTGCCTCTTCCGCTTGTTCGTCCAGTTCGATATTATAGATATCCGAGTAGTTTTTACGGAGAGCAAGCAACATATCGGTGACGAATATATTTTTGGATACTTCTCCTTCAATGAAGCTGGAATACATAACTTTCAACGTGGGTTTGATACCGCCGTAAACGCTGAAATTGTCGTCTTCGGAATAGTTGTCGATAAGGTCGTCGCCGTTTTCGTCGAGATAAACCAGAATGGAATCGAACGAGTAGTAGCCGCCTTCGGTTACGACGTACTTGGTTTTGCCGTCCTCCGACTCGCCGTCATCGCCGTAAGCCCGAAATACCACGGTGGTGGTTTCTTCCGTACATTCGATGTCTTTTGCTTCAAATGTAAGCGTAGTTCCGCCGGTTACGGTGGAATTTTTATTGGCTCCGCTGACCACTACGTTTACGCCGAGAGTGGCGTCACGGTTGTAGGAAGCGATTTCGACGGTGAGAGTATAGTAACCGCTTTCAAAAGTGGTGTACGCGTTTAAGATTGCGGCGTTCCACTCGGCGGAAGCTTTGACGTTTTGCACTCGAACGTTGTTAGGCAGATAGTCGTACTCTTTATCGGTGTAGATATAGATAAGCGTTTTCGGATTTTCGGCAACTACGTCTTCACACAATTCAAGCGCGCCGTCGATATCGCCGTTACCGTACGAGCAGTACACGGGATTGTATCCGTCAATCTGCATAAGATCGCCGAAAGTGCCGCTGACATTGAGAGCCTCTGCACTCGAAGCTCTTTTATTGAGAAAAGCGGGGTTGTCGTTTGCCAGTATTACCGAAACCGTTCCGTCTTCTTTGAGAATTTTGTCGGACAGTTCGGAAGCCTGTCTTACCGCGCGGATAAAACGGGTTTCGTCGTCGGTGGTGGTGCGCATACTTGCCGAAGCGTCCACGATTATTATCACTTCGCCCTCTTCTGGTTGCTGACGAAGCACCTGCGAAGGCGTTGCAAGCAGCAATGCGCAGCAAGTGATCGCCAGAATCTGGCAAATAATAAGCAATAAGTCCCTCAGCCTGCTGGTGGGAATTTTTTTCTTTTTATATTTAAGACTTAGCTTCCAGATATAGGTACTGGAAACGAATTTTTGCTGATAGTTAGGCTTTATGATGTAAATGAGAATAAGAACAAGTATTCCCAGTAAACCCAAAAGCCCCAAAGGCGTTAAGATTTTCATGACATAATACCTGCCTTTAACAATTCTCCGAACAACACTCTTTCAATGGGTTTGTCCGTTTGTACGGAAATAAAGTCTACGCTGCGTTTTTTACAATATTCGGCAATACCGGCGCGAAAATCGGCAAGAGCCTGCGCGTACGCCGCCTGCATGCTGCGGGTAATGCGGATACGCATATTTTTCGGGTCGCTGGTATCGATCGACTCGGAATCGATAAGATTTACTCTGCCGTCGTAAGCCGGATCGACTTCTTCGGGCGTGAGAATCTGCACGAGCATGACCTGTCTTTTTTTGTAGCAAAGATAGTCCACCGCTTTTTTCCAGTTTCCGTCGGTGAGAAAATCGGAAATAATAACCGACAAGCCGTTGCTTGTTCCGGTTTCCGGGCAACTCGTAACGCACGCGTCGATGTCAACGTCGTCGCCGAACGTAACGTCCTGCAACTGACCGATCGCACGGAAGAAAGCCTGTTTTCCGATGATATTGCCAAACGGATTTTCCGATTTATTGCCTTTCATTATATTGAAAGACAGTTTATCCATATTGTGGACGGCGAGAAAACCGAGCGCGGCGGCGGTAGCCATAGCGTAGGCGCCTTTGCCGTTAGCCGGGTTTCCCATGGAAGCGGAACAGTCCAGAAAAATCTGAATCTGCATCTGCCGCTCGTCCGTAAACAGCTTTAGAAAATACTTCTCGAAACGGCTGTAAAGGTTCCAGTCGATTCGTCTGATGTCGTCGCCCAGCTGATATTCGCGGAAGTCCGCAAATTCAACCGTCTGACCGTAAGTACTTACAAGATGTTTTCCACCGAAATAACCGGAAAGGCTCGTTTTTAAGTTTAACGATAAAGTTTCGAGACGACTGAAAAAGCCGTCGTTAAGATAAGAACCTTTCATTATTTGAGCTCCGTAAAAGATTTATTAAAGGTTATTTCGAGGTTTTATAGTTTTTGCTTACCTCTTCTACTATCATTTTGATGATATTGTCTGCGGAAATTCTGTCCGCAACCGCCTCGAAGTTGAGTTTTATTCTGTGACGCAGAACGGGGTATGCCAGTTCGTTGATGTCCGAATAAGAAACGTTGAATCTGCCCTTGATGAGCGCGAGGACTTTTGCCGCGGAAATGAGCGCCTGACCGGCACGGGGGCTGGCGCCCACTCTTATATACTTCTTAGCGGCTTCGGTTGCGCACTCTCCGTCGGGATGAGTTGCGGCGGTCATGGTCATGGCGTATTTGAGAACGTCGGTTGCAACCGGGATGAGATTTGCGGTTTCGCGCATTTTGAGAATCTGTTCCTTATTGCATACGCATTCGGCAACTTCCGCCATGGTTTTCTGAGTCATGTCGACTATCTGCATGAGTTCGTCCAGAGAAGGATCGGGCACGAGCAGTTTGAACATGAAACGGTCCATCTGCGCTTCGGGAAGCGGATACGTACCGTCTTGCTCGATCGGGTTCTGGGTAGCAAGCACGAAGAACGGTTCTTCAAGCTTTCTGGACACGCCCATAACGGTGACGGTGTGCTCCTGCATTGCTTCGAGCAGAGCCGACTGAGTTTTTGGCGTAGCACGGTTGATTTCGTCCGCGAGAATAATATTGGAGAAGATCGGACCCTTCTGGAATTGGAACGAAGAGTTTCCGTTTTCGTCCTTTACTATAATATTGGTACCGGTAACGTCCGCAGGCATAAGGTCCGGGGTGAACTGTATACGCGAGAACGGCAAGTCGAATACTCTGCCGAGGGTACGCACCAGACGTGTTTTTCCTACGCCCGGAACGCCTTCGAGCAGCACGTTTCCGCCTGCGATCATTGCTATAACGGTGTTTTCCACGACTTCCTTTTGTCCGATGACGTCACGGGAAATCTGCTTGAATATCTCGTTACACTGTTTGCTGAATTGTTCGATGTCCTTTTCTGTAATCATATTTATAGTCTACCTTGTAAAAATTTTTCTGTAACGTTTAAGTCCGGTTTCCGTCGTCAGTTGGAAATTCCGTCGAAATAGTCGCCTATAATATCGCCGTCGCCGGGAGTAAGGTTTCCGTTATTGTTAACTTCGTCCTGGGCATTGTTTTTAGCGTCGCCCAAATCGTCCTTGTAGTTGTGTTCGCCGTCTTTATACTGATTGTTTTCGTCGTACGAACCGTTTCCGTCGGTGGAAGGCTTGTCGCTGGGCTGAGGAGTGTTGTTGGGTTTATCCGATTTATCGCTGGGAAGGGGCAAATCGTCGGGATAGGGATCGTTGTCCTCGTCGGCATCCGGATCGGCGTCCTTTGCCTCGACGAAGTTTGCGGTAACCTTGATTTTGCCGGAAACCTCGTAATCGACGCGGTAAGCATCGGTTACTCCGTCCGACCAGCCTACGAATATATATCCTTTGTCCGCAACCGCCATGACGGCAAGAGCGTTTTCTCCCTCGTAAACGGTCTGATTGGTTTCGCCGACTACGGAGCCGTTTTTACCGGCGACGTATTCCACTTTGAAACTTTTGGCTTCTTCCACGTGTTCGGGATTGACAAGCTCGACGCCGCTTTTGATGACGCCCGCGTTGTACAGAGCGTACACCGTGGTGGTGCCTGCCGCGCAAACGCCGGCAATCGCAACGCCCGCAATGAGCGCAACCGAAACGGCGATTTTGATGAGATCGGCGCTTACTTTATTCAACGATTCCATGGCGTCCTGACGCTGACGGGTGGCGATATACGAATCGTCGCCTTCGAGTTCGGTCATGGTGATAAGACGTTCTTCCAGTCCGAGCTCGTCTACGCGACGGGCAATCGAACGGGTAGTGGGTCGATATTTAACCAGGTAAACGGTAACGGCGGTAGCCGCAAGCACGACTACGAACAGCACGATGCTGAGCCATATGCCCTTAAAGCCGACAAACCAACAAACCGCCGCGGTTACGAACAGAACCGCGAGAGCAGCAAGCAGTCCTATGAGCGTAGCCTTTAAAATGCCTTCCGCAACCATGCGTTTGTGGTACTTCTGAAACAGTTGTTTTGCGTTCATTTTTGTTACCTCCTGTCTTCATCCGCCACAGGTATAGTATTGGCGGATTATAATTTTAATATTATAGCACAAATGCGGAATTTCGTAAACTGTTTTTTGTAAACAATTCACGAAATCCCGACATTTTCACCTAAGTTTCGCCTTTCGGCGGTGCTATTTATTCGTTTTTATTATCTTACTCTTTTTCGGCAGGGAATTCGTCGATAAGGACGATGCGAGCGTTGTTGCCTACCGTTATAGAGCTGTCCCACTGCTTTGCGGCAAGCGTTCTGCCGTCGCCGACGAGATAGATGGTCTGATCTTCCGTCCAGCCGTTGAACGCCGAATAGTTGACGCTTGCATCCATCGGGAAGTAGATTTCTTTCAGCGAAGTGCAGTAATTGAACGTTCCGGAATAAATGAACGAAAGATTTTTGCTGATCTTCAAAGTAGTAAGATTGGTGCAGTTTTCAAACATTCTGGTCTGAATTTTGAGAACGTTGGAAATATCGACGTAAGTAAGCTTATCGCAATCTCCGAAGATCATCGCGCCGCCGTTGTCGAAATCGCCGTCGAACACGACTTTTTCTACCGGACAAGCGCTGAATGCGTATCCGCCGACGTAATTAACGCCTACGGGCATATGCACTTCTTTAATTCCGCCGTACTGGAAGACGTAACTTTCCAGACGTTTAAATCCTTCGGGGAAGACGAAACTTTCAAGCGAGGGCGTGTTGTAGAACATACCGGACGCCAGCCAGTTATATTCGCCGTTTAAGGTAACCGAGGAAAGATTTTCGCAATCGGCAAACATATACTTGCATCCCAGATCGGAATTGGTGGTATACGAACCGCTCGAGCTTATCTTCGCCTTTATCGCGAAATTGATGACTACGCTTTCGAGAGCGCTTGCGCGGAACGCGTCGTCGCCTACGCCGGTTATTCCCGCGGGAAGAGTTACGGTCGTGAGAGCACTTCCCTGGAATGCGCCTTTACCTATAGAGGTAAGCGATTCGGAGAGAGTTATTGCGGTAAATCCGGTATTTTGGAACGCGTACTGTCCGATAGAAGTAAGCGTACTCGGCAGAACTATTTCGGTAAGTCCCGTGCATCCGTAGAACGCGTAATCGCCGATTTTGGTCACTCCTTCGGGGATAACTATCTTTTTGAGTCCCTTGAATCCGTAGAACATCTTTGCGGGGATTTCGGTCATTCCTGCGGGAAGAGTAATCTCGGTTTCGGTGGTAATTCCGTTGAACGCGCCGGAAGAAGTTATGCTTCCGAAGTCGTAATCGAACGAATTTTTAGCGGGATGATAGTACAGTACGGTCTTTGCCGCATTGTAGATGGCGTTGTCTTCGGTTACGACGAAGTTTGCGCTGTTGTTTACGAAAGGCTTCATCTCGCAACCCATAAACGCGCCGCTTCCGATGTATTTGAGTTTTGCGCCCAAAGTAAATTCGGTGATGCCGGTTCCTGCGAATACTTCGGAGGAAAGTACCTGGAAGTTATTGAGCGGAACGTCGATCGAGGTAAGTTTTTCGCAGCCGTAGAAGCATCTGTAACCAAAGCCGGTAACTGCGGTTCCCGCAAATTTAACGGTGGTAAGATTGGTGCAGCCTGCAAAAGTATATCCGTACGATTCGGATTCTTTGTCGTAGTTTGCGGGGTTGGAAGTATATACGCTGCCGATAGCCGCAACCTTTACGGGAACGGTGATTTCGGTAAGCGAAGTGCAGCCTTCAAACAGTCTTGCGGGCAAAGCGGTAAGCGCCGTGTTGTTTCCGAAGTCTACTTTGCTCAAAGACGTGCATCCGCGGAAAGCACCCCATCCGAGAGAGGTTCCGCTAACCTTGGGAAGATTTACTTCCTTAAGGCTTACGCAGTTGTCAAACGCACAGTTGCCTATAACGGTGAGGTTGTTGAGGTTTATGGATTTGAGCGAAGTGCAGTTCTGGAATACGAACGCGCCCATTTTGGTAACCTTTGCGCCGAGGGTAACAGTTTCGAGATCTTTACAATTCGCAAACGTGTAAGTCTTGGTGCTGTATCTGGTTCCGAGATCGGCTACTTTATCGGGAATTGCGATAGATTTAAGACCCGAGCCCTGGAAGCAATAGGTACCGATTTTGGTAAGATTTGCCGGTAACGTTATCGCAGTCAGGCTTTCGCAGAACTGGAAGCTGTTGGAACCCAACTGAGTAACAGAAGCGGGAATATTAACCGATTTAAGCTTTTTGCAGTTCGCGAACGCGTTGTTGGAAATTGCAGTCAAACTTTCGGGAAGAATTACGCTTTCAAGGCTTTCGCAACCGTCAAACATATAGGTAGGCATAGCGGTAAGACCGGTTGCCGCTCCGAGATCGACGGAAACGAGCTTTTTGCAGTTCTGGAACATGTAGTTGCCAAGCGTTTTCTTATCCTTGGTGGAAAGTTTAGCAAGGTTGTTGAAAGTTACGTTCGTAAGATTTGCGCAATCTTTGAAAATGTACGTATCGCTCATCTTCTCCACGCTTGCGGGGATTACGATGCTTTCGATTCCGCTGTTTATAAACGCGCTGCCCTGAATGGTTTTAAGCGAATCGGGAAGAACGACCGTTTTAAGCGAAATACAGTTACGGAAAGTGTAGCAAGAATTGGAATAAGAAGAGGTTCCGCTGCCTATCTGCGTAAGGTTTGCCGGAAGTGTGAGATTTTTAAGGCTCTTGCAACCGTCGAACATTTTGCTAGGCAATACGGTTACGCCCTGAGCGTTGGGACGCAGGTTGGGCAATTTGATGGTTTCGAGCGCGTAGCAGTTGCTGAACGCGGCGTCGCCGAACGTGGGATAGCATCCTTCTTCAAACACTACTTCTTTCAGGTTGATGCAGGACGCAAACGCGTACGAGCCGATGGACTGAACGGACGCAGGTATTACCAATTTTTCGATATCGGTCTGACCTTCGAGCGCGTTGGGCGAAATTTCGATAATTCCGGCAGGAATTCTGAACACCTTTTCGGTGACGGGATTGCCCTTTTCGTCCTTGATTACGTTGCCGTCGGCGTCCTTCTTTTCTTCGGGCGTAGCTTTAAGCGTTCCGAGAATATAACGGATAGCTTCGTTGGTGATGTTTACTATTATCTGTTTGTTTTTAGCGTATACGGCAAAGTGTTCCGAACCTGCGTCGATTTCGAGCACTTCGATGGACGCGCATTTACTGAACGCGCCTTCGAGCGAAGAAACCGATTTGGAGATACTTACAGTGGTAAGTCCTTTACATCCGGAGAATACTGCCGTTCCGAGCGTAACGCCGTTTGCACTCTTGCTTTCCGGAACGCGGAAGTAACTGAGGTCGGTTCTTGCGAAAGCTTCGTTGCCAATCGATTCGAGGTTGCAGGTCTTTTCGACGAAAGTAACTTCGCCAAGCTGCGAGCAGCCGCTGAAAGCAGAATTTCCGATGGTTTTAACCGATTCGGGTATTGCTATTTTCTTAATTCCGGTGCCTTCAAACGCGTTTGCACCTATCGTTTCAAGCTGACTGCCTTCCTCGAAGGTTACGCTCGTAAGACTTTTAAGGTTTTTGAAAGCCGAGCTTTTTATTGTCTGAATCGAAGCAGGGATTTCGATAGATTCGAGCGAGTTGCACTGAGAGAACATGCTGTCGCCGATTTCGGTGAGCGAGCATTTGCCTTCCGAATTCTTTCTGAAAGTCACGGTCTTCAAAGACGTGCAGGACTCGAAGTTTCTGTAATAAATAGTGGTTATAATGCTGGAAGAATACCAGGGATCTTTCGTTCCCACCGTGGTAAGCGTGGACGGGAGCGAAACGCTTTCGAGTTTGCCGGCGTGGCTGAACGCATAGCATTCGAGAGTGGTTACGCCTTCCGGTATCGTCAACTCTTTGACGGCGGTGTTGTAGAAAGATCTTGCTCCGATTTTAGTAAGAGTATTGTTTTCGGCAAAATTAACCGTGGTAAGATTTACGGCGTCGTAGAACGCGCTGTGGCTTATTTCGGTATTGCCTTCGGCAAAAGTGATTTTGGTAAGACCGCTGTTTGCGAATGCCGCCGCGGAAAGCACTTTGAGTCTCTTGGGAAGAGTGATTTCGGTAAGCGCGGTGCAACCTGCAAATACGCCGTCGTAATAAGTTCTTTCTTCCGTTCCTCCGCCGCTGCCGGGCTCTTCGATGGTGATTTTGCCGTCTGCGAGAGTCAGGTAGTTGAGCACTTCGTCGGTGGGATTGCCGTCCTCGTCTTCGCCGTAGATAAATTCGTCTTCGATATCCACTTTCGCAAGACTGGTGCAGCCCTTAAACGCGTTTGCGCCTATCGAGATAACCGTCTTGGGGATGAATACTTCTTTAAGCGAAGTACACTGAGCAAACATGTTGTCGCCGATTTCGGTAAGACCCTGCGGCAACGAAATTTTGTCAAGCTTAGCGCAGCCGTTGAATACCGCTTTGCCCATTTCGAGGGTTTTGCCGGTAATTCCGTTGGGGAAGCTGATTTCGACGACGTTCTGATTTGCGTAGAACGCTTTGTCTGCGATTTTTTCGACAGACGAAATTATTTCCACGACGCCGCCCTTGTTAAGCGGGCAGACCATAAGGGTGGTTCCGGTAACCTTTCCTTCTTTGTCGTAATTGTTTTTGTAAAGAATTCCGTCGTTATCGAAATAGTCTTCGTTGCCCTCTTCGACGGTGATCGAGTAAAGCATGCTGCAACCGTCGAAAATACGTGTTTTGGTGATCGCGACGTTTCCCAGTCCGTAAACGTATTCGTTGGCGGTTCTTTCTTCTATTTCCTGAACGTTTTTAGGAATGGTTATGCTTTCAAGCGAGTAGCAGTTCTGGAACGCGCCGTCGCCCAGTTTTATAAGGCGCTGGGGAAGAATTATGTTTTTAAGCATTTTGGCGTTCATGAATGCCGACGCACCCAGTTCGAGCGCGTTGGATTTGTTTGCCGTAAGCTCCTCTGCCGCTGCAGCGAAAGTAACCGTCGTAAGTTCGTCGCAGCCCTTAAACGCGCTGTCGCCGATAAACGTAACCGTCTTCGGAATTACTACCGACGAAATTTTGGAATTCATGAATACGTTTCCGCCGATAGCCTTGATGGTACCTTTGCCTTCGATGGTTTCGGGGATGACGTATTCGCCGGTAATACCGCCGGGGAAGTACGCTATTTCGATTTCGGCGTTTTCTCCGAGCGTCTTACTGAACAGGACGCCTTCCTGCGAGAAATAACTCTGGTTTTGTTCGTCAACGTTTATTTCTTTAAGGCTGCTGCCGCCGAACACGTTGCCGAAGTTGTCAACCTTGGGCGTATCTTTACCGATGTTTACGTAGTAGAGATAGCCGGTCGGGCTGGTTGCGTGGTCGGTGTGGAACGCGTATTCTTCGTAATCCACAACCGTGCGAACGATGTTGAGGTTAAGCGTTCTGAGCGCGGTAGTTCCGCCGAACGCATTCTTTTTAAGAACTTTAAGGTTTTCAGGCAAAGTAAGTTCGGTAATTTTGTTGAGTCCGTAGAAAGCCTTGTTCATTATCGTAAGGTCGCTGTCGTTTGCCTTACCCTCAAACGAAAGTTCGGTAATCGAGGTGCAGCTCATAAACGCTTCTTCGTCGATGAAAGTCACGTATGCGGGGATGGTGAGTTTGGTGATTTTCGCGCTCTTGAACGCCCCTTTCGCAATAGTGAAAATTCCCTGCGGAATGGTGTATTCGGTTGCTCTTCCTTTCGGGAAATAGACGATGGTATCAAACTGCTTGGTGGCTTCGTTCAGTTTGCACAGAACGCCGTCAATGCTCTTGTAGTTTGCGTTGTTCTCGATGAAGACGTTCTGCATAGCGCTGCATCCGTCGAACATAGTAACGTCGATTTCCTTCATATAGGACGGAAGCGTTACTTCTTCGAGTTTATAGCAAGATTTGAATATGTTTGCGCCGACGGTCATTTCCTGTTCGGTTTCGCTGCTTATAAAGGTAACTCTGAGCAGGCTGGAGCAGCTTTGGAACGCTCCCTCGCCGATTTTGATTACGCTCGAGGGAATGGTGATTTCGGTGATGTTGGATTTCTGATAAAGCGATTTAGCGGGCAATTCGACAACGTCGGAAGGAATTACGTACGCGCCTTCACGATATCTGGGATAGTAAGCGAGTTCGTATCCGCCGGTTTCCTGCTTTTTGTAGAGAATACCGTCAACCGATTTATATCTCGGATTTCTTGCACCTTCGACGTGATAAACGTTGACGTACAGAAGGTTACGGCAACCGTTGAACGCCGCGCCGGATTCGTAACCGCCGTCCATACCTACTTCGACGTTGGTAATGGTGTCGGGCAGGTTGAGCTCGACCATGTTGGAGCAGCCGTTAAACGAAACTACGCTGGTGACTTTTTTGCCGTTGTAGTTACCGGGAACGGTAACCGTACTCATAAATCCGATACCGGGACCGCCGGATACGGCGTATTCGGTGCCGTTGTTGGTAAGGTCGAATTCAAACACTTCAACCCAATAAGCGTACAGAGTGCAATCGCCCGATCTTCTGTATTCGGCAATGGACGAACCGAGGTAGTCGGTGTACTGAATACCTTTGCCGTTGGGCTCGGTGTACCAGCCCGCAAAAGCAGTCAGAGGATCGTTGGTTTCCGCAGTGCCCAGCTCGAACTTGCTGCCGTAAGTAACCGTTTTGGTTGCTTCTTTGATGGTACCGCCGCCGCGAACGTCGAGCGTTACTTTATAGGTGTTGGCATTCCACTGAGCTACGAGCGAAATATCCTGATTTGCAAAGAACTTGGTGGAAGCGTTAACCTTTTCGCCGTCGAGCAGCCAGCTTGCGAAAGTGTAGCCCACGCGGGTAACTTCGGGCAAGCCGTAGAAGTCGCCTTCGGTGAGATATTCGTACATATCCTCGTCCTTTCCGGTAACGTAAGTGATTTTGTACGCCTGAACGGTTATTTCTATCCACTGAGAAGCCTTGTCGCCGCGATAGTAGCATACGGCAACCTTGGTGTTTTTATCTTTAAGTTTAAGAGCGTACTCGGTTACGTTCTGATTGTCGAGCACGACTTCGCCGTTTACCTTAACCGAGTATCCGGTTGCGCCGAATACGCCGTTCCAGGTAACTTTTCCGTTCTGATAAGCAAGCGTGCTTTCAAGTGCGCCTTCGCCGAAGTTGAGCGAGGCGGTGTAATCGGAATCGCTGTACTTTTCGCCTTCGATCGTGCCGCCTACGGCTTTAACCGCAGCGGTTTCGGCGTTGCCGGTTTTTGCGTAATCTTCTTCAGTGAGCGTAAACGAAAGCTCGGCTGCGCCCAGGGTGAATTCGGCGTTGCCTATCTTTATAATATAGCCGGTAGCGTTGTCAACGGCGTTCCAGGTGAAGGTTCCGTTGACGAATGCAAAGCCCGAGGGAGTTGCAAGCTTGGTCTTTTTAAGCGACAGCGTTGCGGCTTCGCTCGAAACGTAGCACTTTGCTTCGGCGGTTACCGAAACGGTAAATTCGCCGGAATACGCGCGCAGATCTATCTTGGTTTCGGTGGTTTCTTTCTGCTCGGTGCCGGCAGCGGTGATAATGTTTACTATATATTTTTCGGCATTTTCTACCGCCGTCCACGTTGCTTCGTCCATATTTTCGTCGGCTGCAAGTCCGCTGACTTTATCCAGCTTGCGCACGAGAACGTACTTTTCGGAGTACGAGGAAATATAGCCGTCGGCATACGCTTCGACCACGAAAGACAGTCCGTTTTCGGTCATGCCGCAGGACGAAAAGTCGTATTCGGTGGCGGTTTTAAGATCGATTGCCGCGGTGTGATTGTGTTCGGGATTTTCGCAGGTTACGGTAAGCTTGTATCCCTCCGCTTTGGGAACGGGAGCAAACTTTAAGGTGTTGCCTTCGACGGTAAAGTCGGAAACCTTCACGAGACCCATATGACGATAGTATGCGGTGCCGGTTTTGGAGCCGTATCTGACGGTGATTATGTAGTCGCCGGCAACGTTGGTCATATCGTAGTCGACGTAGTTCTGCATGCAGTTGAGAAGAGCGGGATCCTCGACTTCGGTTCCGTCGGGCAGAGTGATCTCAACGGCGTAACGAACGTTATTGCCCTGCGCGTTCCAGGAAATGCGCTTGTCGCTTACCGAAACGGCAATTCCGTCGGTATCCCACACGGCGTACAGCACGGTGTTTTCTTCGATATCCTGGTTTTCGTATTTATAGGAAAGCTTTTCCTTGTCGCCGTACTGGCTTATCCACCAGCCGAGGAACTTTTTGCCTTCCGCGGTGAGTTCGGGCAAATTGTAAAGCTTGCCGTTCACGGTTTGCATCGTGCCGACCTGCTCGTCGCCGTTCATAAAGGTTGCGGTGAACACGAACGACGAAGTATTTTGAATGAATTTAGCGTAAACGGTGACGTTTCCACGCTCGTTTACGTCGAAATTATAAGGTTTCGTGCAGGCGCTGTCCGAGAACCAGCCGACGAAAGTATATCCTTCTTTAACGGGAGCAGTTGCGGGAGACTGAACTTTCTGACCGTTTCTGACAGTGGAGTTTGCCACTCCGGTGCCGCCGTCCAACTCGAACGTAACGGTAAAAGTCTTGTTCTCCAGAAAAGCGTATTCCTTACCTTTATAAGTCAAGGTAAGTTCGTCCCCGGTTAACGTAGCGGTAATAGCCTCTCCGTCCGTGGGATTGATGACCAGCGTATTGCCTTTCAGGTTAAACGTACCGGTTTTGGTTTCGCCGGCAATTACGAGACTGAAAGAGGTGCCGTCAAGCGACACGGTGTATTCCGTACCGTCAACGATGCAATAATAGCTTGCGGTTTTACTCTCTCCTGTATCGGGACCGTTCGTATCCCCGTCGCACGCCGCAAACGGCAATGCCATCAGGCATACTGCGACCAATACCAGAATGAGTTTTGTCAATAAAAAGCTCTTGGTTTTTTTCATTACGTGCCTCCGTTTATAAAATTTATTTCCGCTTTGTCTTTCTCATCATCGACCGCCGTTCGGTCTTAAGCGTACTATCGGGGCAATAAGCAACTCCTTTTTTGCTCTTTTTGCGGACCGCGCTCGATTATGCTCCTCCCTTGCTCATCATATTATTGACCTATTTTACTATTTTATCAGAGTTTTGTCAACTGATTTTACGTAATTTCCTGAATAAATATTCATTTTTTACGTAATCACGCGAAATCGACCGATTTTCGGGGCTTTTTACCCTAATAAATACTACTATATCGATAAAAAACCGATTATTTCACTGCGATTTCACTTTTCATTTAATGTTTTTGCACTTTCGGATAAACATTTGTAGTATTTTCGCTCCGCTTTGAACACTTTTCCGAAAGCGTATTCTTATAATTCCGCGCCGTTTGTATGTTTTATGCATAAAAGTCGGTTTTTGTGAATACGGTATAAATTCCGTTGCCGAAAGCTAACCGTTACAAACCTGCGCCGCGCTTTTTTCGCGTTACCTTAAAAATACGCAAAAAGCCCCATCGCTAAGCGATAAGGCTTTTGTTTTCAAAGTGCGTATATTGCGCCGCCGCGTGAATTATTATTTGCGGGGACCTGCCGAAACGAGCGCCTTGCCGGCTTCGTTTCCTTCGTACTTGGCAAAGTTTTTGATAAATCTGCCTGCGAGGTCTTCTGCCTTCTTCTCCCATTCGCCTGCGGTTTTGTAGGTGTCGCGGGGATCGAGGATAGCGCTGTCCACTCCGGGAAGAGCGGTAGGAACTTCAAAGTTGAAGTACGGGATGGTCTTGGTGGGTGCGGATTCGATTGCGCCGCTGAGGATAGCGTCGATGATGCCGCGGGTATCTTTAATGGAGATACGCTTTCCGGTTCCGTTCCATCCGGTGTTGACGAGGTATGCCTTTGCGCCGCTTGCTTTCATCTTCTTTACGAGCTCTGCGGCGTACTTGGTGGGATGCAGTTCGAGGAACGCCTGACCGAAGCAAGCCGAGAAAGTCGGGGTGGGTTCGGTTATTCCGCGTTCGGTGCCGGCAAGCTTAGCGGTGAAGCCGGACAGGAAGTAGTACTGAGTCTGTTCGGGCGTCAGGATGGACACGGGAGGCAGAACTCCGAATGCGTCTGCGGAAAGGAAGATGACGTTCTTTGCCGCGGGAGCTGCGGAAACCGGGCGAACGATATTCTGAATATGGTTGATAGGATAGGAAACGCGGGTGTTTTCGGTTACGCTCTTGTCTGCGAAATCGATTTTGCCGTCCTTATCCAGAGTGACGTTTTCAAGCAAAGCGTTGCGCTTGATTGCGTTGTAAATATCGGGTTCGGATTCCTTGTCGAGGTTGATGACCTTTGCGTAGCAGCCGCCCTCGAAGTTGAACACGCCGTTGTCGTCCCAGCCGTGCTCGTCGTCGCCGATGAGCAGGCGCTTGGGATCGGTGGAAAGAGTGGTTTTGCCGGTTCCGCTCAGTCCGAAGAATATAGCGGTGTTCTTTCCTTCCATATCGGTGTTTGCGGAGCAGTGCATGGAAGCGATGCCCTTAAGCGGCAGATAGTAGTTCATCATGGAGAACATACCCTTCTTCATTTCTCCGCCGTACCAGGTGTTTACGATAACCTGTTCGCGGCTGGTGATGTTGAACATAACTGCGGTTTCGCTGTTAAGACCCAGTTCCTTGTAGTTTTCCACTTTAGCCTTGGAAGCGTTGTAAACCACGAAGTCGGGCTTGAAGTCTTTAAGTTCTTCTTCGGTGGGCTTAATGAACATGTTGGTAACGAAATGAGCCTGCCATGCGACTTCCATGATGAAACGGATAGCCATGCGAGTGTCTTTGTTTGCGCCGCAGAATGCGTCTACGACGAACAGGCGCTTGTTGGAAAGCTCTTTCTTTGCGATGTCCTTAACTGCCTTCCACGCTTCCTGAGTTGCGGGATGGTTGTCGTTTTTATATTCGTCCGAAGTCCACCAGACGGTGTCCTTGGAATTTTCGTCCATAACGATGAACTTGTCTTTGGGCGAACGTCCGGTGTAAATACCGGTCATGACGTTGACAGCGCCGAGTTCGCTTACCTGACCCTTCTCGTAACCTTCGAGTCCGGGTTTGGTTTCTTCCTCGAACAAAAGTTCGTACGAAGGATTATAGACGATTTCGGTGGTTCCGGTAATACCGTATTGAGTAAGATCGATTTTCTTCATAATCACACCTCTTAAATGTTATTTGCAGTTTGTTTTGCCTTTATCCGGCAAACGCCCGGGAAACAAACGATTTTCCCGACCATACATATTATATAACATATTCCGACAAAAACAAAGCAAATTGCGCACGAATTTTAAATTTTTATCTTATTTTCACCTATCGGCGAGGTAGGATATCCGATTGATATGCCGGCATATCCCTGGTAATATGCCGCTCGCGCCGAAAGGCATAAAAAACGCGGCGATCCGCACCCGTGTGAGCGCAAACGCCGCATTAAAATCGATGATCAGTCTTCCTGTTTGTCCGGTCCGGTCATGGTGAACGGATCGAGTATTTTATCAAGTTGTTCGTCGGGCAGAAGTTTCTGTTCGCGCACGAGATCCTTAATCTTTCTATTCTTTTTAAGAGCTTCCTTCGCAAGTTCCGCCGACTTTTTGTAGCCGAGATAGGGGCTGAGCGCCGTAACCGTACCCACGCTTTCGTACAGCAGTTCTTCGCAACGTGCTCTGTTGGACTGAATGCCTTCGATACAGTTGACGGTAAGCGTTTTTACAGCGTTTTTCATGCAGGTCAGCGACTCGAACAGTTTGTAGAAAACCACCGGCTCGAAAGCGTTGAGTTCGAGCTGTCCGGCTTCGGCGGCAAGCGTAATCGTGGTATCGTTGCCGATAACCGCGAAAGCAACCTGAGTTGCCACTTCGGGAATGACGGGGTTTACTTTGCCCGGCATAATGGACGAGCCGTTCTGCATTGCGGGCAGAATAATTTCTTCCAGTCCGGTTTTGGGTCCGCTTGAAAGCAGGCGCAAATCGTTGCACATCTTTGAAAGCGACACGGCAAGCGTTTTGAGCGCGCCCGAAACGAACACGAAGCCGTCCAGGTTCTGCGTGGCGTCGATGAGATTTTCCGCCTGATTAAGGTCGTAACCCGTGATTTCGGCAAGCTCGGGAACTATGTTTTTAAGATACTCCTTTTTGACGTTGATTGCCGTTCCTATCGCCGTTCCGCCCAGATTGAGCGAATGCATTTCCGCTTCCGCCTTGTCGATAAGGCGCATGCAACGGCGAATACACGACGAATACGCGGCAAATTCCTGACCGAGACGAATGGGCACGGCGTCTTCGAGCTGAGTTCTTCCCATCTTGATAATGCCGTCGAATTCCTTTGCCTTTGCGTCGAGAGCAGAAATAAGCCCCTCTACGTTCTTTTTAAGTTCGGCGCACATTTCTATTACGGTAAGCTTGCCCGCCGTGGGAATTACGTCGTTAGTGGACTGCGAGCAGTTTACGTGGTCGTTGGGGTGGCAGATATACTCGCCTTTCTTGCCGCCGAAAAGCTCGGTTGCGCGATTTGCGATTACCTCGTTGACGTTCATGTTTGCGGTGGTACCCGCTCCGCCCTGAATAGCGTCGGTGATAAAGCCCGAATCCAGCTTGCCTTCGAGCGCTTCGTCGCACGCGGCGACTATGGCGTCGGAAGTTTTTTTATCGAGAAGTCCCGCTTTGAAGTTTATAATGGCGGCAGCCTTCTTGATCTTTACTATATTCATTATGAACGAGTGATTTATGGGTATTCCGGTAATATAAAAGTTGCGGTAGCCGCGCAGGGTCTGAACGCCGTAGTACGCGTCGCCGGGTATTTCCAGAGTGCCTATAGAATCGCTTTCAAATCTTTTTTCGTCTGTCATAAGTATAACTCCGTTGAATTTCGCTATTATTTTAGCGTTTTACGCCTTTTAAGTCAACCGTTTTGCACGGCAAGCGCGAAATTTCTTTGCACATTATTTGCGCAAAAGCAATAACTTATCTGGCGCTTTCCCTCACGTTATACGATATGCGGCAGCACATTCGCCGCGCTCACTCGGTTTTTATAACAATGCTGCGTCCGATATTGGCAAGCGGGAAGCTCAGCGTGCCTTTTTCAAAGGCAAAACTCGATCGTTTTCCGTCAATTGCAAGCGACTTTACGGCTTTTACGAACGGCAGTTTTATTTTTTCGAGCGAAATCTTTCCGAAAATTATCGCGATTTTTATATCGCCGTTTTTCTTTCTCTCGAACGTGCCGTACGCTCCGCCCGCGCTCCACGGGCAGCGGAACGCGCCGCATTCTACGGGATTAAAGCCAATCGTTTTGTGCGGAATGTCGAAATAAAAGCCCGAAGTTACGGGAATAAGCGACCAGCTTGACATGCTGCGCGCGTAGTTGCTGCCGCATTCTATTTCGCCAAACGGATTGCGGTTTGCTCCGTCGTAGCGACCGCGCACCGACTGCACGATTTTTTACTTTCTTCGTTCATGCCGTAAAGCGACAAAAGCGCGGCAAACTCGTACTCGAACCCGGTCATGCACTCTTCGCAGTACGGAAGCGGCACGGCGGGCTTGGTCTTCTCGTCGGGATAAGCGCACATAATCGTGCCTGCCTCGTCGTTTAACGCAAACACTCGCCACGGATTGACGAAATTGCGCACGGAAGGCTTGTAATTGTATTTCAGCATGGACAAAAGAGCGGTTTTGGCTTTTTCGGGGTCGAATATTTCGCCCAAGCCTATCAAAGCGGCGTGCCACTGCGCGCAAAGCTGGTCTATTTCGCAGCCGTCGCCTATCTGATATTTGATTTCGCCCGCCTCGTCGTTGTAATACGCGTCCGAACATCCGAATTTATCGGTTACAGACTTGTCTACCAGATTTATTTTCTGCACGAAATATTCGCCGCCGAACAATTGCTCGTTTAAAAACTTTTTACCGTTTTCAAAAAGCGCGTCATATTTGTCGCGCGCCGTCTCGTCGCCGAGATAGTCCGCGATTTCCGCTCCCGCTTTAAGCGCAAGCAGATAAAAGCCCTGCAACCACGAATTTGCGCCGAACAGCTCCATGTCCAGCGTGTGGTGTTGCCTGCCCGAAATTATGCCCTCGCCCTTTTTGTCCCACAAATCGGGGTTTTCGGGCGAAGCGGCAAAGGCGAGCATCTTTTTAACCGAATCCCACTTGCCTTTAAGCCATTGGTCGTCGCCGGACAACTTCCATTCGCGGTAAATTTTGGCAATCGTGCCCATATGTCCGTCCACGCACGGGCGGAAATCCCACGGATTGCGACTAAGAGGCAGCTTGATACGAAAAGCTGTGCCGCCGTTTTCTCTCAGGCAGTATTTTATTTCGAGGTCGCGAATCGAACGTTCGAGATCGGGAAAGAGAAAACAAAGCGCATAGGCGTAATTCCACACGTGCTGACAAGTTCCCTCGCACGAGCCCGCCTGTTCGAGCGAGCCTTCCCATCCGTAAAATTCGCCGCCTTCCAGCCGCATTACGACCGGACTGTGCAGCACGGCAAGATTGCTCAGCGCCGCGTCCTTGAAAGATTCGCAAAGCGACGAGCGCGTAACCGAACGCACGAACTTTTCGGTTTTTTCTTTAAGTTCCGCGAAGTTTTTCAGGCAATAACTTGCGACTTCTTCCGAAGAGGCAAAAAGCGTTGCGTAGTAGTTTTTCCAGGTTACGTATCTGCCGTTTTCGTCGCGCACGTCTTCCCAGTAATTTCCACGATTGGGGCTGAACCACGATAAAACGAACCTTATTTTCTTCTTTTCGTACGGATTAACGGCGATTTTGCCGCACACCGAGCAGCAGTCGTTGCTGCCGGAAACCTCGTAATTTCTGTCCGCAAGGCTGTCGTTTTGGCTGAATTCGCGGAAAAAAGTGACTATTCCGTCCTGCCAGCCGCCACGGTACCAATATTTCTGCACGCAGGCGTTTTCGCAGTCGGTCACGACCGAAAGATTGCCGTAATCGGGCGCTTGCGTATCCGAAGAAGCGGCGTTACCAAGCAAAACTCCCGGATATTTCCCCGAAACGCGCTCGTTTTTGGACGAAGAATACGGATTTCGCACCGAGAATGCGGACGTAAACTCTACCTCGTCGCCCGTATCGTTTTCGTATTCTATTTCAAAAAACGCCGCGGGCAGCCCCGAATTATACGAGTCGTAGGGAATAAGCGGATTAAACGCCGTAAGTGTTATTCTGCCGGGAAAATCGGGGTCGGAAAATTTCAGCTCCGCAATCGGGAAATTGCCGCCGAAAGTCACGTTTTTGAAGTGCGGAAAGCCCGCCATGGTTTCGGCAGGCGCACCGAAGCCGTAACCCGCGTACGGAATACGTCGATATTCGCCCATAAAACTGCCGTCGTAGTCGCCTTGCAGCACTTTGACGAAGGTTTTATCGCCCTTTTTCGCCTTTACGGCAAAATGAGTGTAGCCGTTGTAGCCGCCCTTGTCCGGTCTGTCAAAAATCTCGAAGTCGCACAGTCTGCCGTTGCCGCAGATATTGATGCAGCCCGTGCCTATTCCGCCCAGCGGAAACTTTATTTCGCGAAGGTTTTTGCCCTTGTATTTCATACTTTTCTCCCGTCGGTTTGTTTAGACGCCCGTGCGGCGCTCGTCAAGCTAAATTATAAACCAAAAAGCAGCAAATATCAATCGTTTTTAGTAGGCTTTTTTAGCCGCGCGGTAGGTTTTTCGCACGAAAACTCATCGTCCGGCTTTTCTTAACGAAAATTTGAAAGCGCTCGGCAAATCCTTCTCGATTTATACGTAAAAAAGCCCGAACGTGAACTTTTTTGCTCCCGTCGGACTTTTTGTGACTGAACCGTTCCTGATAAACGGCATGCGTTTTATATTTCTTTAATCAGTATACAACTGTTTCTGTGCATGGTAAACGACAAATCGCTCGTCGTGTTTACGAGTTCGCCGTCGTGATCGTCGTCCAGCAGATATATCTCGTATTTTCCGCTTTTGCCGAAATCGACCGTAACGTTCTTATCTCCTGCGCTGTCGTCGTCGGTGTAATAGGTAATCACGGTTAAACTCTTTCCGTCGTTATCCACGCCGCACAACGTATAGACGTTTTCGGGACGAGAAGTGCATTTCACCTCGTGGTCCATATCGTAAAACATTCCGTACCAATACAGCGGATAATAGCCTTTTAGCGGCTCGTAGGAATAGTAGTCGAATGCGCCGCAGAAAGCAGACGGACGCGTATCGTAATACATGAGCATGTCGATAGAACTTTTCTGAGCCTCGGACATGCACGCCATGGTAAACGCCGCGCCTTTCATTCCGTGAATGGATTTAAGCGAATAGACGTAATCCTGCGTCCAGCCTTTTACGTAATTCCATTCGTTGAGAATGCTCTCCGCATTGGCGTATCCGTAAGTGGTAAGCAATTTTTTGATGCGCTCGCCCTTTTCGATCAGAAACTTTGGCTCGGTGCAGTAAATATGCCAGGAAAAGAAGTCGATTTCCACTTTTCTGACTTTCATCGTGATTAAAAAATCTTCAGCCCACTGCTCGTTTCCGGCAAGCGCAGGACCGCCGATTTTAAGGTTCGGGAAACGTTTTTTAAGATGCTTTGCGGCGGTTTCGTAAAAATCGTAGAACTGCGCTCTGGTGCCACCCCATGTGCGTTTGTTGGTGCTGTCGTCGCCGTCGAGATCGGGCTCGTTCCATATTTCCCAGTATTGTATGTTAAGTTCGTATCCGTCCGCCCAGCCGTAATTGTAGTGAAGAATTATATGCTCGCAGATTTCCGCCCATTTCTGAAAATCTTTCGGCGGCAGCGTATTGTGCTTTTTGATCTGATGCTCTATCGACTGACCGAGGCGGAAAAAGGTTTCGGTGCCGGCGTCCAGCGTTGCCAGAATCGATTCGTCCGTGCATGCGAAATCGTACGAAGCGGGGTCGTTTACGTCCGCGTCGAAATTGGGAAAAATCGCGGAGATATCGTGCGCGTAGGGTCCGCCGTAAGTCGAACCGGACAAATTGGAGTCGTGATTGCGCGAATACGGTATACGCGCCGCCTTATACGCCTCGAAATTGCTTCGGTATTGGTCGGTAGTGTGACGCTTGTACCACGGTCCGCCGTTGGTTGCGTTCATAATCTTGAATTTTCCGCTATTTTCGTTTAAGTCGAATTTTATAGTTTCCATAACACTATCCTCAACGTTTTCCTTTTGGCAAGCCGCGAAAGGCGAGCAAGCCACGCTCATGACAAACAAAGACAACAAGGCGATCAGTAACTTCGATGCTTTCTTGTTTGCTTGATTTTTCATTAATTTACTCCTTACAAATTTTTTTCAAATGCGTATAACTGTTACTATCCGCATTTACATATCAAATTATAGCATAGAATAAAGAAAACCGACACCGAAATTCAATCAGAAAGTATTCATTTTAAATCATTCGCGCACTCGCCGCAATCGGCGTTAACAAAAAAGCAGGGCTTAGTAAAGTCCTGCCTCTTTGTTTTGAGAGTTTATATTATTTGCAACGAATTGTCTTGATTATTTTTTAGGAGTGGGCTTGTGGCAACAGCCGCTGCAATGCTCGCAGCAACCGTCGCAGCCGATGCTCGGCTTACCCTTTTTCTTCCGCACTATCGAAACGACGACGAAAGATATTACTATTGCGGCGCAGGCGATTATAAGCAGTATTTCCCACACGCCGAGCTTATTGTTTGCCGCCGCGACGAGAGCGTTTATAGTACTTATAAAGCCGACCGAAATCATAACGTTTTTTCTCCTTTGTTAGCGGTACGCTTGTTGTAGAGGATTACGCCGACAACCACGAGAGCGATTGCGACTGCCCAGATGAAGCAGGTCCACCACCACGAACCGATCGTATAAACCATAGCTGCTACGGTGTACGAAGCTACTATCCAGAACAAGAGCGTCCATTTATAACGTTTTTTATTCTGCAATTCCGCTTTTGCGGTAGCTACTGCGGCAAAGCAAGGAATAGTGGTCATGTTGAATGCGATGAACGAGATAAGTCCGGGAACGGTAATACCGGTATCTGCAATCATCTGCGCGACGTACGTTACGCCGGATTCGTCCTCTGCCATTGCATGTCCGAGCAGGCATGCTGCGATGACGCCGAAGGTAGAAATGACGTTTTCCTTTGCGATAAGTCCGGAGACCGCAGCAAGCACAAAAACCCAACCTGTAGCACCGAGCTGACTTCCGAATCCGAGAGGAGTGAACAGAGGCTGAACCAGCTTACTGATGCTTGCAAGAATACTCTTGTCTATCTCTTCGTCGGCAAGCAACGTCCACGAGAAGTCGAAGTGAGTGAGTACCCAGATAACGATGGTGGAAACCAGAATAATGGTGAACGCTTTCTTTACGAAGTGCTTGGTCTTATCCCACAGGTGAGCCATAAGGTTCTTGAACTGCGGCATATGATAAGCCGGAAGCTCCATAATGAAGGGCGGGGTTTCGCCTTTGAGCGTGGTAGAGCGCATCAAAAGCACGCTGCATATTGCAACTACGATACCCAGCAGGTACATGCTGTACGTAATTACGTCGGCATTGCCCGTTCCTGCGTTTGCGACTATCGCACCGGCAATTGCCGTCAGGATAGGCAGTTTAGCACCGCACGAGAAGAACGGAATTACGCGGACCGTAGCGGTACGTTCTTTTTCGTCGGCAAGCGTTCGTGTGTTTATCATTGCGGGGACCGAGCAACCGAAGCCCATGATCATGGGCAGGAACGCACGACCCGACAAACCGAATTTACGGAACATTCTGTCCAGAATAAAGGCGATACGAGCCATATATCCGGAGTCTTCGAGGATTGAGAAGAACAGGAACAGAACGAGGA
>CAKQJJ010000002.1 GCA_934247335.1 uncultured Clostridia bacterium
TTGTGTAAAATTCGTTTTTGTTGTTTTGCTTTCACTATTCTTTTGTCAATGTGCTTCCGCTGTCATTCGTGACAGCCTGTATATTCTACCATAAATTCACAGATTTTGTCAAGCGTTTTGAGCGTGTTTTTAAAACTTTTTTCAAAAATTTTCGTCTTTTGTTAAAAAGCAGCAAAAAAGCCCGTTTTCGCGGTAGAAATCGTGCAAAAACGAGCTTTTTCTCTTTCTTAATTATTTCAATCTTCGGAATTACTTGCCGAGTTTATCGAAAAGATCCTTCAAAAGGGCGTCGCGGTTGATGTGCGGCACGTACTTCATGAAGTGCGAATCCGATCTTAAAGCGTATCTGTCGTCGTACTCGGGCACGGGCGCATGAATAAGGATCTCGTGCATAAAGCGGCAGTTCTCGTTGAGCAGCCAGCCGACGGCGGTCACGTCCCAGATGGTCTTGCTCCAGAATCTTTCTCTTCCGCCCATATACTTTACGGTATTCTCCACGAGATAGTCGCACAGTGCGTTTTTGCCTTTGAGGTAATAGTCAAGCTCAGGCGCGGTGACCGAGAAAGCCGAAACGACGCCCATGCAAGGCAGCTGAACCAGCGGAACTCCGCAGCCGAACACCACTCTTGCGGCGGCAACGTCCTGATACATATTGAATTCGCGCGTGTCGTACCAGTTGAGCGAATGTCCGCCCAGCCACACCACGACTATACGGTCTTTAAGCGTGGGATCGGCAATGAGTGCGGAAGCAACGTTCGTGATGGCTCCGATTGCAACTACGTACAGGCGCTTGTCGGCGGTATATTCTTCGGACAGCTTTATAAGAGCGGTTGCGGCTTCGCTTTCTACCGGCGTGAATTCGTCCTGCAAATAGTTGCAGCTGCCGCGGTAAGTTTTTTCAATCATATCCTCTCTTTTCATAAGCGTGAGAATGTGCTTGATTTCTTCGTAGCTTTTTTCCATACCGTCGGCGGGACCTTCGGATTTATCGTTGTAAAACGGCGCGGCGTAAATTGCCTTTACGTTGATTTTTTCATCCGAACGCAGCATATACGCGATTGCAAACTGATCGTCGACTTCGTTGTACGCGTCGGTGTCCAGAACTGCGTCCACTTTACCGGCGGGCAGCGTGAGCGCCTTTATCATTTCCATATCGTTCATAAATCTTCTCCTTGTATGTTGGATATGCTCTTATTCTACCATATTCTCATTCGATTTGCAACAGATTGGCGCAAAAAATTCAACGCTTTTTATACAGCTCTTTCTCACGGTTGACAACCGATCTTCTTTCGTGTAAAATAAAAGTATGGATAAGATAATTTTGCCCGAACTTAAAATAATAGCGCACGCGCAGAACGATTTCACTTCATCTTTCGGGGTGCCTCGCCAAAGCGGACTTGCGGCAAACGTCACGAAAATAGTTTTCGAGCCGGAATACTGCAAAGAAGGCATATTGAAAGGCTTGGAAGAATTTTCGCACCTGTGGGTGTTGTGGATTTTTTCGGGCGACGTCGGCAAAGAATGGTCGCCCACCGTGCGCCCGCCCAAGCTTGGCGGAAACGTCCGCAAAGGCGTGTTTGCCACCCGCTCGCCCATGCGCCCGAACCCGATAGGTCTGTCGTCGGTAAAAATATTATCGATAAGCGCAAGCGGAAAAAATCAATATATCGAAGTCGAAGGCGCCGACCTTATTAACGGCACGCCGATAATAGACGTAAAGCCCTACGTTCCGTACTGCGACTGCCACGCGGACGCGCTCGGCGGATTTTCCGACCCCGAAAAACACGCGCTTTCGGTACAGTTTTCAGACGAAGCGACGAAAAATCTTCCAGGCGACATTCTTTCCGCCCTTCGCGACGTTCTCGCGCTCGACCCGCGCCCCGGTTACAGCCGCGACGAAAACAAAATCTATCGGTTCGAGTACGCCGACTACAATATTTCCTTTTCTGTAAAAGCCAAAACGCTCACCGTTCTGTCTGCAGAAAAAAAGTAAGATTTTTGCGCTCGTTTTGCGGGCGAATGCTTATTTGCCGGAAATAATACAACGAGAAAAAACGACCCGAGGAAAGTCGAGTCGTTTTATTATTGGGTTTATAGGTTGCGCCGAGCGGATCCGACTTACGGATTACTTTTTCTGTTCGGGCACTTCGTAATTTATCATGCTCTGTTTTTTGGACTGATTGAATCTGCCGAAAGTCTGGTTGACGTTTTCGACGAACGAGAACGTATCGGGATATTTTTTGATTATGTTCTCGAAATCGATGAGCTGAGGCTTGTTTACGAGGCAGATAATCATTTCCTTATCCTTGTGCGAATAGCCGCCCTGACCGTGCAGACGGGTAACGCCGTGGTGCAGTTTTTCGAGAATTTCCTTTTCCATTTCCTCGGCGTGGTCGGTGATTATGGTAAACTTATACGCCTCTTTGGAACCTGCGATTATACGATTGCCCATAAAGCTGCTGATAAAGCTGTACAACAGACACATGCACACGGGGCGGTAATTGTATTCCATAACCCCTTCCGCGTTGGGCTTGCCGTAAACGAAATAGCTTGCGATTGCGATAACGGCGTTTATGGCGAAAGTCACGAAAAAGAAGTTGAGTTGCGGGTATTTTTTGCTTAAAAACTTGGAAATAACGTCGGTTCCGCCGGTTGAACTGTTGCATTTGAACAGTATTCCGAAGCACAATCCGCAGATAAGTCCGGAAATCATAACCGGGTAGACGGTGTCGCTGAGAATGGTGCCGTCTTCGCCTATTGCCTTATACTGGAATTTTTCCAGCACGGGCAGATGCTGAAACAAAAGATACGCCAGCGAGAACGCCACGCAGAACGTAGCCGTTTTGCACGCGAAATGCTTGTCCACGCAGAAGAACGCGAATATACACAGCGGCACGTTGATGAGAAGCGACATATATCCCACGCTGAAATGCCCGAGATACTGTATCATTATTGCGATACCGTTTATTCCGGACGGCGCGAAGTCGTTGGGAACGATAAACAGCACGTAGCTGAACGCATAGAAACAGCCGAGCGCAAACGTGAGCGCGTACACCCACAGTTCGTTTTTGATGAAATTCTTAAATGCCATACGATTTTAATTGAAAAATATAGTCTTTTGTTGCTTTTTTCGGCAAAAATTATTTATTTTCGTCTTTTTTAAGCTGAGCGAGAATTTGCTTTAAGAGATCTTCGGTAGTCGGGTTGGCAAGGCGATCGGCTGCGGCTTGCTCGGCTGCCTGCTTTGCGGCAAGTTCGTCGGCTGCGGCTTTTTCGGCTGCTTTTGCTTCGCGGAACTTTTTAACTTCTTCCGGCTTACGATAATTCAAGCCTTTCTGCTTCATTTCGTCGCGTTCGGCTTTGGTTGCTTTTTTCTTCTTTGCGTCTGCAGCTTCGTCTTTAAGCGCGTTGATGGTCTTGACGATGCAGAACAGAACCCACGCGATGAGCAGGAACTGAATAACCGCGCTGATAAAAGTACCCCAGTCGATATAAATACTGTTGGCAAGATCCAGAACGACCTCTCCCGCCTCGTTGGTGGTTTCGGCACGTTTGAGGAAGGTGTACAGTCCGTCCAGCGAGCTCTGACCAAATATAAGAGCCAGCAACCAGTTGACGATCGGGCGCAGAATGTTGTTGCATACGGCGTTTACGATTGCCGTGAACGCGCCGCCGACGATAACGCCGACTGCCATATCCAGCACGTTTCCGCGCATAATAAACGTTTTAAATTCACCTAAAAACTTTTTCATAACAGTACTCCCGTTAATTAGTCGTCTATATTATATCTTTCGGCAAGCCGCTTGTCAAACGTTTGCGCGTGCATTTTGAAAATTGACCGCGCGCAGGCTTTCTTACAGGTGGAAGCGCAAAAGAAATTCTTTTCGGCATACGAAAAAGCGCCCGGAACAAACCGAACGCTTTTTAGTCGATTTTTCGCGAAAAGCCGCTTTACGGTAGTAAAACTTAACTTTTCGGATACTGTTTTTTAATTACTTCTTAACTACGGTGTACCAAACGTCGCCGTTAGCCTGCTCCGTTTTTACAGTCTTATAGCCTTCGCCGAGGAAGTTTCCGCGGGGATTTTCGCTTGCGCTGTCCATGGGATCGAAGTTAACGAACGTACCGCCGGTGATAACTATTTTTGCAGAGCCGTCTTTCCAAGCTGCATCGATGCAGTTGATAAGGAACTTATAGCCGTATTTTGCGTCGCTGTAAGGTTCGCATGCAAAGAAGCCGCCGTTGATAACGAGAGTTCCTTTCTGAACCTGAACGGTTGTTCCGCCGCCGTAGTAGTAGCCGCCGTTGATGGTAAGAGTTGCGCCATTACGAACGTTAATGCCGTAACCGCCGTTTTTGCCGGTATCGATTCCGCCTTCTTCGGTTGCGTTGATAGTGGTATCGGCGTCAACGACGAGTGCGCAGAAATTCTTACCGTTGTTTCCCATATCGTCGGGAGAAATAAGCTTTTTGTAGAGTTTAAGCGTGGTGGGTTTAGAAATAACGACCATATCAGCTACGGTATCTTCAACTTCGCCGTAAACGATATCGTTGTTTACTTCAATGTTGCCGCCCATTGCGAAAACGTTGGTCAAAGCAGCCTTGTTTTCGGGCTGAGCAACGACGGTGTACCAGGTATCGTTGCCGACTTTCTTGGAAACTACGGTGTAGCCTTCTGCAACGAAAGTATCGCCTACAACGCTGTCGTCGCCGTCTGCGGGGTTCTGGTTTACGAACGTACCGCCGTATACGGTGATGCTGCTTGTCGAGTTGTTCAGCTTGTTGAGAACGTAGTACTTACCCTGATAGGTGCATTCGCTCTTGAAGAAGCCTCCGTAAATATTGAAATTGCCGCCTGCAGCGTAAACGGTGGAATTTGCCAGTCCGTTTGCGTCGCCGCCTACGGTAAAGGTTCCGCCGTAAACGTTAACGGTAGCGCCGTTGATTGCAACCAAGCAAATATTGTCGCCGCCTCTTCCGCCGTCGTAAATACCGTCGGTAATATTGACAACGGTGTTTGCGCCGCTTGCTTTAACCGCATATTCGCCGGGATTGTAAACGAGAACGCCTTCGGAAAGAGTAACTTCACCTTCTTTGATATCTTCAAGTGCGGAAACTTTTTCGTCATACTTGTTTCCGTTGCTGTCGTATTCAACGGGCGCCTGAGTTGCGTACACGGTGATTGCGATATTTTCGATAGCAAGGTTCTGATATTCGTTACCTGCTTCTTCGGACATATGAGCGGAAAGTTCGATAACGTCGTAAGCAGCGTTATCGGTAGTGGGCGCGACGAGCGTGTTTTCCATAAGAACGGAACCATATGCTCCGGTCATGGTAACGGCGTTTTCCCCGTTTTTCGTAACCTTAGCAGTGAAAGAGATTACTTCCAAAAGCTCGGTGTTGCCGGTTGCTCCGGTAAGAATCATCTTGTATTTAAGAGCAAGGTTGCCGTTGTTTACAACGCGGAGATACGGCAGTTTGTAGGTGCAGCCGGGTTCCCAAAGAACGTTTTCGTCTGCAGCGAGAGTGCCGTCTTCTTTCATTTTAAGGAACGAAAGGGTTTTCCCTTCCGCGGATTCCCAGTTCTGTCCGTCAACGCTCATTTCGAGAGCCACGTCCAGTTTACCGGATTTAATGGTGTTTACGTTGGATTTTGCCGTGTCGGTAAACCAAGCGTAAGTTGCTCCTGCAATCAAACTAATGCAAAGTGCGATAGCCGCGATTGCGGGAACGATCACTTTTTTGATGTTTTTCATAAATTAAGCCTCTTTTAGTTATTTGATTTTAAGAGATAGTTTTTTCGATTTCGTATTACTTGGAAACGGTGTACCAGGTGTCGCTACCTTCGGTAGTTTCGGTGGTGGTGCAACCTTCGCCAAGCGAGATTTTGCCGGTGTAAGCGTTTACGGGGTCAACCGAAGTTACGCCGGGATTGTAGTTCTTGAACGAACCGCCGTTAACGGTGATGGTGCAACCGGTAGTTGCGCTGTCCTCATGATTGAGAACAAAATAAGTTCCGTTATAAGCAGAAGCGGTTTCAAATTTGCCGCCGTTGATTACGACGGTTGCTTTGCTGCCGCTCGTTCTGCTGGTCATAACGTAAATGCAGGAAGTTTCTTTGCTGGTTCCGTAGAAATGACCGCCGTTAATCGTAAGTTTGCCGTAGTTGCCTACTCTTACCGCCGAAGTAACCTTATTTGCATAAGTTTTATCCGAACCGATAACCGCGCCGGTCTGAGCCTCGCTGCTGTCGTTTATGGTAAGATTTCCCTTAGATCCGGAAATATTAAATACACCGCCGTTGTTGGGCGTAGCAGTTCCGGAAATTATTTCACCGGTAGTTTTATCCAACTTATTTCCATATTCCAATTTAACAGTATGTCCGTTAAGATCGACTACAAAAGTATTGCCCGAAAGATAAATTTCATCGGAGACAACAACATCTTCAATAAACTTGAAGTAACCTTTGTAGTTTCTCATGAGATACGCCTGTTTACCGGTAGCGATAAGGTACGGAGCAGCTTCGGTTCCGTTACCTCCGTTATAGATACTATCGGAAGTTAAAACGGTGAACGGCGAGAAATCGTCGGTGGTGAAAGTAAGAATGCCGGTTGCCGCATCGTAATAATACATATCGTTTGCGGTAAGTTCTTCAAGGCTGTTTGCCTTGGTCAAAGCTTCGTCGTTATGATAGAAAGCAATAACGTTTGCATTTTTCTTCAACTGCATGGTAAGCGTGAAGAATTTACCTGTTTCCGCGGTGACTTTTTCTCCGTTTTCGTCTACAAGATTGAATTCTGCGGTTACCGCTTCGGTTCCGGTGATAACTTCGATATTAGCGGAAGTTTCTGCTTTCTTTTTGGTAAGCGTAAGCTGAGTTGCCGTGGTGCTGCCTTTGGGCGCGGTAAGCTTTATGGAAGGATTTGCTTCGTCGTCTTGCAAAACGGTTTCCGCATTCGATTTAACGGGTGCGGTTGCGAAAGCAAAATCGCTTGCGTCTTTATCGTAGTCGCTTCCGGTGCTGTCGGACTCGTAAGTAGCCTGCATTGCGTAAACGGTTACGGAAACGCCCGTAACGGTAAGGTCTCTGTACTCGTTGTCGGCTTCTTCATCCATATGAGCGGAAATCGCGATGGTGTCGAAAGACTTAACTCCGTCGATTTCGGGTTTAAGCATATTTTCGGCAATAACGGATCCATATGCGCCGGTCACGGGAGTAGCGGTATCTTCGCCGTTTTTGGTGACGTTAGCGGTGAAAGAAATCGCATCCAGAAGTTTAAGGTCGCCGGTTGCGCCGGAAAGAACCACTCTGTATTTGAGAGCAAGGTTTCCGTTGTTGATAACGCGGAGAAGCGGTAGTTTATAAGTACAACCGGGTTCCCACAAAACGTTTTCGTCTGCGGTGAGAGTTCCGTCCGCATTCTTTTTAAGGAAAGACAAAGTTTCGTCTTCGGCGGACGTCCAGGTTGCGCCTTCGTCGGTGCTCATTTCGAACGCGACGTCCAGTTTTCCGGACTTAATGGTGTTTACGTTGGTTTTTGCCTCGTCGGTGAACCAAGCGTAAGTCGCACCCGCAATAAGGCTGATGCACAAAGCGATCGCCGTAATTGCGGGAACGATGATTTTCTTGAAGTTTTTCATACTATTCCTCTTTTTGCTTATAATTTCTTGGGGTTTAAAATTTTTGCGAAATTATTCGGCGGTACGCTGAACTGCGGTTACGATCATGTCGAATTCGACAACCTTCTCCTTCGCCGTGTTGTTTACGTCGTTGTCGAGATTTTCAAATTCGATTTTAATCGTGAAGGTCTTTGCAGCGTCGTTTTTAGCCATTTTACCGCTTACGATTGCCACGAGATTTCCGCTGTTATCCGCAACGAAATCGGACAAATGCTTGCCGGTATCAACGCCGTCGACGTAGACTTTCATCTGCTCTGCCAATTCGTTGCTTACGGAAGTAAGTTTGATATTGACTACGTAGTCGAACGCCACGCTGCCGGTGTTGCTGAGCTTCATGGTAGCTTCGTACGAAGACGTGGGCGCAACCAGCTCGTTTTCGCCTATTCCGAAGATGTTTTCGGTAGTTGCGGCGGTGAAATCGACGGTGGTGTTGTCTTCTTCGGCTTTCATATAGCCGGTGACGTCGTCCAGGCGATTCTTTACGAGATGAGTACGCTCGAGCTTAAGCGTAAGCGTGCCTGCCTGCAAGTGGTTTTCCACTTTGGCGTCGCTGCTGAAAAGCGCAAACGTTCCCGCTACGAGCAGAGCCGTACACAACATGATCATGAGTCCGGCGACAAGCAATGCTCTCAACTTTCTTTTTGCCATTGTTTACGTATATCCTCCTGTTTAGATTTATCTTTCAAAGCGCGGCGCCCGCATGCGAAAGCACCGGATTTTCCGCGCGTTAAGATACGTAATTAATTGTTTTGTTCTTCGCCGTCGGTATTCTCGGTAGCCTCGGCTTTTTCCTGCTCCGCTTTTTCTTCGGCTTCTTTTTTAGCCTTTCTTGCGGCGCTTCTGTCCATTTCTTCCACAACGATGTCTCGAATTACGACTGCAACGCACAGTACCGCGATTATCATCGCAACGATGAGAAATATTTTGATTAACGTATACATTTATATACCTCCTTTAATTACCTGACAAATTTATTCGCCGTCCGACGGCTCTTCTCCGGCAGAATTCTGCCCGCTCTCCGCAACGGTTCCGCCCGATTTTTGCAGTTCTTCCAGCTGTTTGCGAAGAAGCGCGATTTCGTCTTCCTTGGCGGTTTTTTCCTGCTGTTGCTTCTCTTTCTTATCTTTATTGATAACGGTGAGAATTTTTACCACCTCGTACGCTATTATTATCATACAAGGCACGATTATTATGAACACCAAACCGATTTTCGATTTAAGCGCGTACACGCACAGTCCGAGGAAATAGCTTTGACCTTCGACTTTGCCGATAATATAATCCAGTCCGTCCGCTTTGGTCGTGTCTATAACCTGCTGTCCCACCGAGCCGGTGTCGTTTTTGTTGTCGCCTTCCAGCGTTATTATGTAACCGCCCTCTTTGGGCTCGATTTTCACGATACGGTGCGTTATCACCTTATCCTGAATATTCGCGGCTCCGTACTTGCTGTACTGGAACGTAAGCACGTCGCCTACGCTTAACGCCGAGCACCACTCGTTTAAGGCTTGCTGATCGTCCGGCGTGGGTGCTTTTTTGATAAACACGCAACTTTTCACCGGAATACTCTTGATTTTGTATCCGCTGACGTCGGTCTGGTCACATTTTTCCATGGAGCCCGATCGTACGAATCTCAGCTGATATCCGAACACGGTTGCCGTTCCGTCCGCGTCGCGTTTTGCCGAAACGGTAATGATAAGCACGAACAGCGCAAACGCGATTATCAGGCAGAACAGCACGTCGCCGGCTATTTTGAGCCCCTTAATGACTTTTTGCTTGGTCGTACTTTCAGCCGCCGCACCCTCGGGCGATGCGGTTGCCGTAGTAATTTGTTGGTTTTGTTTTTCGTCGTTTTCCGTCACTGTTTTCTCCCCGTCAGAGCGATGCTACAAGCTCGATAAAGAAATTCGCTTCCGCGCCCTGAGCCTCGTTTCCGACGTCAACGGGCATGGAATACCTGACCGTGATTTTGGTTGCGCCTTTTCCGAGAGCTATTTCCTCGCCGTCAAGAAGATCCGCCAATTTCTTTTTTTCGCATTCAAAGCCTTCGGCGTCGGTTGTTATTTCGACGTCGATATAGTCTTTGATTTTGCCTTCGCCGTGAAATCTGAGTACGATGGAATAATCTTTCGCGTTCTGAGCTTTAAGATTGATGACGTATTGCCCGTCGGTTCCGGGGTTTAAGTCCTTGAAATCCACGCTTAACTCTCTGGTGGTATTGCCGTTGAGCGTGACGTCTATTTCCATGGGATTTTTCTCACCTGCCGTTTTTGCAACGTTATACCAGATAAGAAGTCCGATAAGCGACATAACGACGGTAAGACAGATTAAGATGTAAGCCGTACCTTTTTTCATTTCACTTCTCTTGATAATACAAAATTCCTTTTAAGAATACATTCACTAAAAGGTATCTTAATTATATAACTTAACTGCTTACCCTGTCAAGTAAAAATAACCCGTTTTTGCAAGAAATTAAAAATTACTTATTCCTTTTTATCGCAAAAAGTCGATTTTCGGGGCGTTTTTGTCAGTTTTTGACGATTTTTGATTTTTTGCGTCGTTCACGGATTTTTGCCGTTAAATGCAGGGCGTGCGCATGAATTTACGTTTCGCCGCACACAGTTCGGTGATGAACTCGCGGTCGAGCGGTGTAAGTTTGTAGTTTTTGTCGTAAATAAGCACGTCTTTATACGTGCGGATATAGTCGGAGCAAACTCTTTGAACCAGCCCGTAACGCCTTGCCGTCTGCTCTCCTATCGGGGTGGACCAGGTGAAAGCGTGCGGATTTGTGCTTAAAAGAACCAGTCTTCCGCCTTTGTCCGAGGCGAAAATGCGTCTCGTCGAACACTCGGTTGCCGCCTCTTTTTTCTCGGAAAAAGCCGCGCTTATCGGCACGAACGGGTCGTCGCTTACAAGCTCGATATAGTCGGCAAGGTCTTTAAGCTCCACATTTTCCACGGTTGCCAGCGGGCTGAACGAGCTTACGGTGAGAACGTAATCGAATTCGCCTATCATCTCGTGCGAGAGATTTTTGCTTTCGGCAAGCCTTTTGAATTCGTTGTCGAAGGTGGAGCCATAACGCACTATTCCTATTTTGCTGTCGCCGTCCAGAACGCTTTTAAGCGTGCCTGCGGCGTTGTCCTCGCGGAAGAACGCGTCGCACGCAGGAAGGTCTTTAATAGCGCGCGAAAACTCGGCAAACGCGTTCACGACGTACTCGGAATGCGGTGCGGAAAGCGAAAAAATAGACTTTTTATCGCGAGCAGTGCGGAAATTCTCCTCCATTTCGTCTATTTCTTTTAATATTTTTTTACCTTCCGATACTAATTTTTCGCCGTCGGAAGTAAGGCGTATGCCCTTGGAACTGCGGTCGAAAATGGTTATGCCCAGATCTTTTTCCAACTCTTTAATGGCTCGGGAAAGATTGGGCTGAGCGACGAAAAGCTCGTCGGCGGCTTTGGTAAGCGACCCGGCTTTTGCCACGGTTACGGCATATTTGAGATAGACGATATTCATTGGCGTGTCCTCCGCTTATATTTTACCGCAAAATACAATTTTTTTCAACCTTTTAACAATAAAAACGTAAATTTTAAGGGGTATACGGCGTTAAAGCCTCGCCCTTCGGGAGAGGTGGCGCCGTCAGGCGACGGAGAGGGTTATTGTAGGGACAGACGTCCCCGACTGTCCGAATGGAATGTCGGCGGGAGCAGTTCCCGGTCGCAATTATAAATTGCTCCCCGCTTTGGCTACAAACAGCCCCCCCGGACTGGTTGCTTAACGCGTCGCGCCACCCGCCCTACAAGAGAGGTTAAAAGTGCGTGACACAATGAAATTATCCTCTTTATGCTCTATCGCTTGCTTTTACCTAAACCACGATCGGACAGCCGAGGACGTCTGTCCCTACATTATAATGCGGGAGGGGAAACCCCTCCCCTACGAATCGGAAAATACACATTGTGCTCGCACAAATAAACCTAATTTAAAGGCTCCTTTGAGCAAAGGGAGCTGGCGCCGTAAGGCGTCTGAGGGATTGTTATCGTTTGTTTTTCGTATCGGCGTTGCGGCGGGCGAACACAGTTCGCCCCTACCGGGTTGTACGTAGCTATGAGCTTGGTAGGAATAAACCGCATTCGCCCGCCACATACAGCCCTCTCCGTCACGGTAAACCGTGCCACCTCTCCCATAGGGCGAGGCTTTAAAAGGCGCGAGACAGGTGTACTCATCTGTCCCTACATTATAATACAGGAGGGAAACCCCGCCTCATACAAAAAAAGACGAGAGGCAACTGAATTGTTGCGCCCTCGCCTTTTGGTAGATAGGGTATATATTACTTGTAACTATTAAGCGATTTAGTCACGCGGATGCGGATCAAAATCTGGTTTCGCCGGAGATAGCCGGGAGATTAAGACCTGCGATTGCAGCGTTGTAAGCCTCTTCATTGTAGGTCTTGGAAATAATCGTGGTACCTTCGGTGTGAGCCTTCATGCCTTCGATACGAACAGCCAACGCGCCCTGTGCTTTAATTCCGCACATAAGCTCGCCGTCAACGAACCAGTAAGCGTTTCCGTCTTTGACAACCACTTTCATTTTATACTTACCTGCGGTGGCGGGGCGCTGATATTTAGCGTCGCCAAATCCATAGTCGTAAGCCCACGTGATTTTGAAAGTGTCGCCTTCGCCGGTTTTCCAGAACAAGAATCTGTGATCACCGTCGGGGAATTCGATACCGTAGTGAGGATTGTTAACCAATTCTTCAATAACCAGAGTAGTTTCGTAAACGTAGTTGTTACCGGTGCCGTTCGTAAACGGGTTGATACCGTCGTTTATAGCAGCGTTCGTGCCGTTGCAGCTTACTTCAAGCCCGCTATCGGTGCCGACGCGATACATATACTTAAGATCGCCGGTAAGAGCGTTTGCATAAGAAGAGATCGATTCAAGTGCTTTTGCATATTCTTCGGTGTCGGCACTGGTGTAGCACGTCATATCGTCGATTTTCATGGTGCATCCGTCAGCCCAAATCTGAACGGTGCCGTTTCCGTCGCCGAGATTAGCAAACACGAGTCTTACTTTTCCGTCGATGATGAAGTATGCGTTTTTACCGTCATGGATAATCGACCAATCGAAGGTAACCTTGCCGTTAGTGAGACTTACATACTCGCTTGCAGGCAGATTGCCTTTGTGAATGTGATTATTGTTGATAGTATACGCAAACTCGTAGCTACCGTTATTGTCGCCGTCCCACAGCAGAAAGCGATTTGCTCCGTCAACAACGGTGAAGTCAACGTAGTGGTTTCCTCCGGTGGGGTTGCTGATAGTCATCTTACCGGAAAGAACATACTTGCTGCTGACCATAGAGGATACTCTGCTGTCCGTACTTTTTTCTGCGTTTGCAACCATTGCGCGAACGTCTTCTTCGTTCATCGTGAAGAATGCGTTGGTTACTTTCGTAGCGTTGTCGGTAGGTCTGCAGTTAAACACGCCGAAGCCGCTTTCGTTGTCGCCGGGCATAACGTTTTTGGTGTCGGTATCGAGACAGGGAGCATAGAACTTGGTAGCGTATTTACCGTCGAGGAATACGTAGTACATATCTTCGATACGAGCAACACCCATACGAACGATATCGTCGCCGTCGAGAGCGTAGGAACCTATTCCGTCGCCGTTATATCCCCAACCGTGAGTGGTGTGCATGTACAGATTGGTGAAGTTCTTATCGCCGTAGCCGAAGCCGACTGCAAGGAAATACTGATTGCTTGCTTCGGGCTTGTTGTAAGTGTTTACGATAATACCCTGATAGCTGCTTGCCATGTCGAACTCCGCTTCCATGTAGTACACGTTACCGGTGTACGCCGTCTGGTAAGCAAAGGTGATGTCGGTCATGGTAAGAGCGTTTCTGCCCTGCAAGGTGTAGTTAGCACCGAACGAATTATACTTAGTGCCGTCGGCATAATCGAATTTTCCGCCGAGGTCGGCAGTGAGAAGCGTGTAGTCTTTGCCGTCGATCTTCTTGGTTACGGTGCCTGCGATTTCAGCCATCTTCTTTTCGGTGGCTTCTTTGCCGACAACGTACTTGAAGTTTTTAGCGGTCATGTCGTCGATTGCGCCTGCGCCGGCAAAAATACCGAACTGCGAGGGTTTGTCGGTTACCGCATAGGACATTTTGAGAACGCCGTCGAGATAGACGTACACTTTATTGCCCATACGAGCCGAAGCGATTTTAACCGCTTTATTGCCGACGCTGCATCCGTAAGGAGTGCCGCCCAGCCAATGGCCATTTCTGTGGATATAAATCTGACCATAGCCGTAGCCGGTTCCGTAGAACGGAGTTTCCTTATCTCTTGTAGCAGTCTGCAACGAGGAATTACCCATCATATCGGTGATGATGCCTGCCCAGCCGCTTCCTGCAACGCTTCCGTCGAATTCGGCTTCCGCATACCAGTAGTTACTGGTAATACGGTTGCCGTTTTCGTCGGTAACGAGTTTGTAAGCCGGTCCGGTGAGCGAGAGATCGTCGCCGGTCCAGACTTCTTTAGCTGTCATGTTTTCGGCTGCCATAACGCTCTTGGTGAACGTCTTATCTTTGTTGAAGTTATCATCGGAAGTATCGTCCACAACGCTGATTGCGTAACGGAAGGACTTCATATCGGGGATGTGCTTATCGGCGGAATCTGCGCCGCTGCCACCCCATTTAGTGTTGTCGTTGCCGCCCTGCGGAACGACTGCGGAAGAATACTTCTGCATATCGATGTCAAGCACGAGCGTGGTTGCTTCTTCGCCGTATTCACCGAAATAGAGTTTGTAGCGATAGCCGTTTATAATCCATTTAGCGGAGAACTGTTTAAGCGTTTTGTCGCCGAGTTTAAGCGAAGCGGGATTGTAAGCATACAAGCCGTTTGCTTCGTCTTTTCTGGAAGCGTTGCCCAGCGTGTAACGTCTGCCCCAACCGTTGTTACGGAAAGAATCCCAGCCGATACGGAGTTGGCTGCCGCCGTGATAGGGAACGATGCTGAAGAAGAGGTTCTTATTTCCGGCAGCGGAATCGATGAAGTTCCAGCCGAACTGCGTTTCGTTGCTTCCGCCGTTGAGCATAGAGTAGTTGCCGGTGAGGACAACGGTGTTATCCTTTGCATTGTAACTAACTTCAGGTCTGTAGTATGCGCCTGCACGTTTTTGCTCTGCAGTGGTTACGTGAGCGTAGAAGCCCATGGTTCCGTCCTCATTGTAGTTGGTGGAGCCGAATGCCCATGCGCCGCCGTGAGAGATGCTGTTAAGGTGCGAAGTAACTTCGGTTGCTTTCACTTTTTCCGCATTGAGAAGCGACATGTTTACAGCGCAATCGCCGCGGTTGGTGATTTCGAAATTATCGAGATAGACGTACTTGTCGGAAGTTGCGATGCTGTAGATTTCTTTCCACTCGCTTGCGCCGTGGATCTTGCCGTACATCTTTGCGTTGCCGTTTACTTTTGCAATTGCGAAGTCATACTGCGTTGCGCTGAAGAGCGTCATGCCCCAGCCGTCGCGAGACAGACCGAAGTCGAAAGCGGTTTTGTTTACAACGCCGTCGCCGTAAGCCGCGCCGTTGCGGTCAAAACCGAGCGACTTGCCCGCGAACTTAAACTTGAAGTAAGTATCGCCGCCGTCGATCTTGTCGCCTTCGACTCTCTGCTGATGCGCTCTTCTGTCGCCGGACGCCTGATTGAAGCGCATGGTGAAAGTAAGCGCTTCGCCTTCGGCAACTCTTGCGGACTTGAATCCTCTTCCGTTGCCTTTTGCTCTGTACATCGTATATTCGATGTCTTTTGCGTATTTAACCGATTCGAGACCTTCGACCAGGGAGTTTTCGAACAGAAGTTCGCCTTCGGAAGCCGTCTTGGTTACGGTGATATCGGAAACTCTTACCGCTCTTACGGTATCTGCAAACGCATAGAAGCCGAGCTGATACTCGTCGCCGGTGGGATAAAGTTTTTCGGTGTCGCCGGTCCAGCCATGCTTAGCGTTTCCACTTGCAGAACCGGTAGCCGTTGCGCCGCCGCCGATGAAATTATCTTCATAGTATCTGCGCAGGTCGAGCGAAATTTGTTGCGAGCCGTTGAGATAAATAGTCCAGAAGTCGCCTTTTACGACTGCCTTAACGGTGAATCCTTCGTTCGTGACAGGGGCACTGTTGCCACCGCCTATGTCAACCCACGAAGTATCCCAAAGTTTGGGCAGAACTCCGCTTCGGTTGTCCCAACCGTTGCCGTTCTGGACGGAAGTTCTCCAGACGTTGCTGTTTTCGTTGATACCGATGTTGACAAAGTTACCGGTCTTGGGATCGCGCATTACGAGTCCGAAGAACTGATAACCTTGCATGTAGGTGGAAACGGTTGCGGTGACGGTTACGGTGTCGGTGGTCTTGCTGAAGGTCTGATCGGAGATTACAAGTCCGTAATTGTTGTTGATGAAGGTGTCGTATTTTCCGTCCGTGCCGGGAGTACCGAGGTCCTGCGTCTTTGCGGTGGATTTGTTTGCCACTGCCGCGTTTACGATTTCGCTTACTTCGGTTGCGTTCGCGTTGAAGCCGAAGTTGCTGTAAGTATAGTCGAAGTAACGCTGTGCGCCGGAGATATAGAGTTTAATCTGAGCTTCGGCTACGGTTACGTCTGCTTTGGAGATAGCAACCCAGTTTTCCGATCCTTCGTACTTGCCGAGGAGGTATACGGTGTTGCCCACTCTTGCGTATGCAAGGTTGTAAACGTTGTTGCTGTATCCTTTTGCAAGGGTAAGCGTAATTCCCGCAAACGGAGAATTGTTTACCTTGGTCCCGTTCCAATTGGAGCCCCAGCTGGAAAGTCCGAGGTTTACGCCGCCGACGCTGTTCTTGATGTACAGGTCTTGCTTGTCGGCTTCGTTTACGCCGCCTTCGGCTGCGGTCCAGCCCTGACGTTCGCCGAACTTAAGGCTGTAAGAGATCATCTGACCTGCCGCAAGTTTACGGTTGAGATAATATTCGTGTTCGCCGAACGACTTGACGGAAAGCGTGAATTCTTCGTCGGAATTGCCTTTGACGGTAACGCTGTTCATGTTGTGGCGACCGCCTGTGCCGACGTTGATACCGCCGGTCATGCGAGCGAGATCGATATCGCAGGTCTTTGCTCCGCCGTTGGAGGTGAACTGGAACTGCTTTGCATAGGTATCGGGTTTAGCGACCGACGCATATGCGCGTCCTGCCGTCATGAATTTGCCCTGAGCAATCGCGGTGTAGTAACCCTCGGGCAGCATGGTTTCAAACTTGCCGGTTTCGTCGGGAGTTACGGTTACGGTGAAGCCGTTGTCGCCGGTGAACGTTGCGTATGCGCCGGTTTCTACGGTGCCTTCGGTGGTAAAGGTTCCGCTGACGGTGGTCCATTTTGCGGTGCTACCCTTTGCGGTGGTGATCTTAACGCCGTATTCGCCTGCTCTGTCAAAGTTCTTGGGCATATCGAATACGAGCTGACCCTTCGCGTTGAAGTAGTAGGGATATTCGGCGCCGTCGAATTCAACCGACTTGATGTAGTATCCGAGGTCGGGAGAAACGGTGAAGGTTGCGCTTTCCCAAACGTTTACGCGATCTTTCTTGCCGTTCGGGTTCTTTACGATAAGGCTTGCGTGGTTGTCGAGCGTAGTTGCGATGCGGGTTTCCGCCATTGCAACGTAACCGTCAACGTCGGTTGCAAGCGTGCTGTAATTGATGCCGTATACGTCAACGGGCGCGATTTCGGTGATACCGTAATCTGCGGAAATTGCCGTAATGTTTGCAAGTTTCTTGAACTCGTCGTTCTGATACATTTCGTAGTTGCCGGTCATCATCAAAGGATCGGTAAGCGTGTTGGTGCTTGCGCCTTTCATGGTGCTGTTGGTGTAAAGCGTTCCGGTTGCGGTATCGATTACGCCAAGCAGTTTGTTGCTGACTTTGACAACGGGGTTGTACTTATCGGAGAAGGAGCCGAACAGGTAGAGTTTGCCGTCCTTCTTTGCGTAAGTCATGGTTACCATTCTGTAGCAGTCGCCGTACATATTGCCTACTGCGCCGATTTCGCAAACCAGTTTGCCGGTTGCGAGAGGACCGTGTTCGGTTCCCCAGTCGAGCGAGCCGCCTACGACGCGGATCTTTCCTTCGTTTACGACGTATACGCTGAGCGAAGTTCCCGCTTCGGTACGGAAGCTAAAGCCGAACGAAGGACCGTCAGCCTTTTCCTGCTTTTTGTCGCACTTATCGTAACTTACGGATGCGATGAAGTCGCCTTCGCCGGGATTAGCTTCGTTGATTCTTGCGCTGAGACCGTTGGTTCTTGCTTCTTCGGTGTTGGAGATAACGCCGTTTGCGTCCATAGCGTACTTGCCGCTGACGGTAACGGGGGTATATCCCACGAGGCTGCCTTTAAGAGCCAAGGTCATGGTGTCGTTTTCGACTGCCCAGTCTGCGTTGAGCGCCTGAGTATACTTAGCTTCGGAGATCGACTTGTAGCCGCCCTCGGAATCCTTAACCACGTATTCGACGGTGTAATCGCCTTTAACGAGGTTTGCGACGGTCATAACGCCGTCCTTAACTGCGTTTTCTACGTAAGTAACCTTGTCGCCGTCGGTAAGTTTGACGATAATGTCTTCCTCTCCGGTTACCATCGGGTTAACTTCGTTCTGTTTAGCAATGGTCACCTTGTCGGTGATGGTGTAGCGGCGCAGGGTAAGACCGTTGATAACGAGACGGTTGTTGTCGTCGCGGACGAGTACGGAGTAAACTCCTTCTTCGTTTGCGACTATGGCAACGCCGTTGAGTTTAACGACAACGGTACCCATAGATTCGCTGTTGATATCGAGCTTGAACTCGAATCTGGTGTTGTAGGTAAATTTAAGGTCGTCTGCGGTGAGGCGGTTGCCTTCCTTGTCGGTCATGTAGAAGTTGTTGTCTTCGTCGGTGACCGCTGCGTTTACCGTGTAGTAGATGGTTTCGGTCTTATAAACCGAGTACATTTCCATGTTGCCCGCGCAACGGATGAGCGAGTTGCTTGCGGGATACTTGACTGCGCCGTTCTTTTCGATAGCCCAGCCGAGGAAGGTGTACTTTTCGTATACGGTTGCTTCTTTGGTCATGTCGGGCAGAGTGAGCAGTTTGTTGCGTTTTACGCCTTCCTGCGTTGCGCCTTCGATGAGTTCGCCGTCGTAATCGTAGTAGTGAACGGTGTACGTGTTGTTGTCGATAACGTAAACGGCATACAGAGTGATGTTGCTTACGATCTTATCGGCGTAGGCTACTTTTCCGTCCGTGGTGAGTGCCCAGTAATCGAATACGTACGAGTTTTCGTCGCCGATTTCCTTGATGGGCTGTTCAGCGTCCATGGGATAGTTGAACTGTTCGCCGTACTTAAAGCCTTCTTCGCCTTCGAGAACTTTGAACACGCTGCCGTCGTAGTTGACGAGCGTTACGCTGTAAATGCGTTCGGTCGTTTCGTATACGGGAGAGAGAACGACGTCGCCGGTGAGTTCGGTATCGAAATCGTAGGGCGTTTTTTCGTCTGCGGTCCAGTACAGGAACGTGTAGGTATAACGAACGTCGGTTGCCTTTTCGTAAGCCGCGAGTCTTACGATATCTTCGGCAGTTTTAGCCTGCTGAGTGTAAATCGTAGCTCCGTTGGCGTCGATGTACGTTACGGTATAATAAATGTCTTTAAGTTCGTATTTAGCGGTGAGTTTGATTCCGTCTGCGGTTACGGTGCCGAGAACGAAGTCCCACATAGCGCCGTCTGCGTCTGCCCAACCGACGAATTCGGCTTTTTTACCGAGCGTTTCGTCGATATAGTCGGCGGGAGTTGCGGGTTTCGCGATTTTGTCGCCGTAAGCATATTCCGCGGTGGTGATTTCGCCGTTGTTGTCGAAAGTAACGACGTACTTTCTCGTGCTTTCCGCAAAGTGAGCGGTAAGCGTTACGGGACCTGCAAGCAGGTTGTCGAAATTCCATTCTTCAGCGCCGTTGAACCAACCGATAAAGGTATAAGTCTTGGTTTTGGTGGAAGCTTTTACGGGAGTTCCGACGGGTTTTTCGATCTTACGACCGATTTTGACTTCCTGGCTGTCTACTTCTTCGCCGTTGCTGACGAACTTGATTTCGTAAGTTCTGTCGGTAGCGCCGAATACCGAAGTCAGGGTCATGTTTCCGGTAACTACGTCGTTATCGAAATCCCATACCTTGCCGTCGCATTCCCAGCCCTCGAACATGTATTCGTTGAGAAGGTCGGGATCCTTTTCGGGATCCTCGGGACGGTTGATCTTTTCGCCGTAAGCGTATTCTTCAAAACGGATGTTGTCGAAGCTTACGAGATATTTGTTGGTGCTTTCCTTGAACAGAATTTCCAGTTCGACTGCGCCTTCGACGGTGTCTTTTGCGAAATTCCATTCGATATCGGTGCCTTTTATAACGAATTTATCGAAATAATAGGACTTTTCGCCGGTGCTTTCCTTTGCGGGAGTAGCGGGGCGAACCACTTTTTCGCCGTATGCGTACGACTTGGTGCTTGCCGGCACTTCCTTGTATTCGCCGCCTTCGAGAACGGTGTACGCGGGGATAGTGACGTCGTAGCTGCGGAGAAGCGCGTTGAAAGAAGCGGTCAAAACGACGTTTCCGGTTACGGTGTCGTTTTCAAAATCCCACTTCTTGCCTTCTTCGGTCATCCAGCCGACGAATTCGTAGGTGTATTTTGCGGTTGCTTCCTTTTCGGGAGTACCGGGGTTTGCGATTTTCACGCCGTAGTCGAGAGTCTGCTCGGTTTCGCCCACTTTAACGGTGTACGAATTGATAGTCTCGTCGTACTTTGCAACCAGTTCGGTTTTCTCGGTAACGGTATCGACGTCGAAGTTCCACTTCTTGTCGCCTACGTACCAGCCCTTGAACGTGTACGTGTACTTCGCGGTTGCGGCTTTTGCGGGATCTGCGGGTTTCGCGATCTTGAAACCGTATTCTGCGTAGCCGGAAAGTTTACCGTTGAAAGAAACGGCGTACTGACGCTTGATTTCCTGATATTTAGGAGTAAGCGTAACGTTGCCGGTTACGGTGCCGTTTGCAAAATCCCATTTGGTTTCGCCGTCGTAGTATCCGACAAACACGTATTCGTATTCGGCAGTGGCTTCCTTAACGGGGTTTGCCAGTTCGCCTTCGAGAACGATCTGCGAACCGTACGCGTATTCGAACTGCTGATCTCCGACGGTTACGGTATATTTATTTACCGTTTTGTCGAACACGGGTTCGATTACAAGGTTGCCAGTGACTTCTTTTTCAAAGTCGTACGGCTGACCGCCTGCGTACCAGCCCTTAAACGTATAGGTGTACTGCGCGGTTGCGGCTTTGACGGGATCTGCGGGTTTCGCGATCTTGTCGCCGTATTTGACTTTGTACGTGTCCACTCCCACCACGGTTACGGTGTAACTGCGGCTGTCGTAGACGACGACCGTCACGGACGCCGATTTTTTGCCTTCCGACACGGTGATCACGGTTTCGCCTTCTTTGATGGCTGTGATCTTTCCGCCCGAAACGGTTGCTACCGTCTCATCGGAAGACGTCCATTTTACATCACTGGATATACCGGAAACGGTAAGGTCGTACGTGGAGCCTGCCTGAATCAGCACGCGGTCTTTTCCGGCAATTTTAATGTCGGAGCCGCCGCACGCGATAAAGCACAAGCTGCATGCAAGACACACAATAAGTCCGATGATGCGCTTAAACTTTTTACTCATATACCCTCCATAAGCATAATATTTTGCCGTATGCATTGCAAACGGCATATCTACAGTGTAATTATAACATTACTTTCGGCTCTTGTCAAGTTTTTATGAAAATATAATTACGACATTTTTCTTTTTTTTACACAAAATCATAACATTAGGAGAGCTGAGCAGACTTAAAAAGCGTTTTCGTGCGCTGTCAGGCGCCGTTACTCGTTTTTGCAGGCGATTTTACGATACGCCTTGGTGTGACCGCAAACGGGGCAGATTTCGGGCGGAGTTTCGCCTTCGACCACGTTGCCGCACGCAAGGCATACCCATTTGACCGGATACGTGCGCTCGAAAACCGTTCCGTCGGCAATTCTGCCGCGCATATCGAGATAGATTTTCTCGTGTCGCTTTTCGATTTCGGCAACCTCGCGGAACAACCTCGCGATTTCGGGAAAACCCTCTTCTTCCGCCGTTTCGGCAAAACGCGGATACATTTCGCGGCTTTCGTAATTTTCGCCCTCGGCGGCGTCGGCGGCGTTATCGGCGGGCATACATTCGCCGAAGCCCATGATTTTCAGCCACAGCTCGGCGTGTTCGCGCTCGTTTGACGATATTTCGTCGATTACGTTGCCGTATTCGCGATATCCCGACGAACGCATACAGTCTGCGTATATTTCGTATTTTACCCGCGCCATGCATTCGCCCGAAAACGCAGTCATGAGATTTGCCTCGGTTTTACTTCCTTTCAATTGCATAAAATTCACCTCTCGGTTTGGATTTTCTCCTTTATATTATTATATAGAATGGAAAATTATGATTTCCCCGCCATCCCCGCACCGTGTGATTTGAATAAATCGGCGCCCGCCGGCAAAGCGCAAAACGTGCGGGAAGGTAGACCGGTTGATTTTACTTTAAAGCCTCTCACTCCGGGAGAGGCTTTATTTGTTACAAACTTACGACTTCTTAAAAAAGCCTCCTTTGCTTTGCAAGGGAGGTGGCTTCGAGCATTAGCGAGAAGACGGTGGGATCGTCTTCCAAATATATACAAAAAAACGGCTGCGCGCATATGAACACAACCGTTTTTCGCATCAAAATATAAAATTTACGAAATTATTTCTTTTCCAGCTTGTAGCCGTCTTTGGAATCGAGAACGCTGTAACCCTTTTCGGCGAGCAGGTCGCGCAGTCTGTCCGACTCCGCCCAGTTTTTGGCTTTTCTTGCCTCGAAACGTTCGTCGGCAATCGCGCGGATATCGTCGGGAACTTCTATCTCGGGCTTTTCTTCCGGCTTTGCCTTATCGAGGCTTAAACCGAACACCTTATCGAAATCGAGAGCCAGTTCGTATATGTCGCGGCTGTACGGCTGCTTGACCATGGTCCACAGCACGCCGAGCGCCATTGGCACGTTGATGTCGTCGTCGATGGCGTTCTGGAACGCGTCCTTGTATTCCTGCAATTTTTCGGGCGCGGTTTTGACGTTCTTTGCCATTTTATGCTCGTAAAGCGCGGCAAGCAGACGACGATAGGCGGTCTGAGCGGCTTCCAATCCCTCGAACGTAAAGTTGAGTTTTTTTCTGTAATGCGTGTTAAGGCAGAAATAGCGGTACGAAAGCGGCTCGAAGCCCTTTTCTTCCAACTGAGCGAGCGTGTAGGTATTGCCCAGCGACTTACTCATTTTTCCGCCGTCCACCAGCATGAATTCGCCGTGCATCCAGGTGTTTACCGTCTTGTGACCTTCGAGAGCCTCGGACTGAGCTATTTCGTTTTCGTGATGAACGGGAATATGGTCCACGCCGCCGGTGTGAATGTCGATAAGCGAACCGAGATATTTGCGGCTCATTGTAGAGCATTCGATATGCCAGCCGGGGAAGCCCATGCCCCAGGGAGACTGCCACTGCATGATATGCTCGGGCGCGGCTTTTTTCCACAGAGCAAAGTCGGCGGGATGACGTTTTTCGCCGTTGACTTCCACTCTCGCGCCGGCGATCTGATCTTCGAGATTGAGACGGGACAGCTTGCCGTATTCGGGGAACTTGCTTATATCGAAATAAATGCCGTCGCTCGTTTCGTAGCCGTAGCCTTTTTCAACCAGTTTTTGGACGTATTCGATCATATCCTGAATGTGGTCGGTGGCTTTGGCGATGATTTCGGGCTTGCCGATATTGAGAAGGGCAATGTCCTTCATGAACACGCCGGTGTAAAATTCGGCGATTTCCCACGGCGTTTTTTTCTGCTCGCGGCTGGCTTTTTCCATTTTGTCTTCGCCTTCGTCGCCGTCGGACAGAAGGTGTCCCACGTCCGTAATGTTCATGACGCCTTTGATTTTATAGCCGTCGTAACGCAGAACTCTTCTCACTTCGTCCATAAAAACGTACGTTCTTAAATTTCCGATATGAGCGTAGCTGTAAACGGTGGGTCCGCACGAATACATGGTTACCACTTTGCCCACAGGCTTGAATTCTTCTTTTTCTCTCGACAGAGTGTTGTATAATTTCAGCATATGCTACCTCTTCACACGCGTTTTTACACCGCGCATATATAATTTATCTTATTTTTTATTGTCGGACTTTTCTTTTTCAAGTTCGGCTATCCGCGCCGTAAGCTTTTCGATTTCGCTTCCGAGGCGGGTAATTTCGTCCTTTACGGGATCGGGCAGATTCTGGTCGAGGTCGTCCACGCGTTCGCCCTTGATGCGAACCACTCGTCCGGGAACGCCGACGACGGTTGCGTTGTCGGGGACCTCTTTCAGCACCACCGAACCCGCTCCTATTTTAGCGTGCTTGCCGACCGTGAACGGTCCGAGAATTTTGGCGCCCGCGGCAACCATTACTCCGTTTTTAAGAGTGGGGTGGCGCTTGCCTTTGTCCTTGCCGGTGCCGCCCAGCGTTACGCCCTGATAGATGGTGCAGTCGTCGCCCACTTCCGCCGTTTCGCCGATGACGACGCCCGCTCCGTGATCGATAAACACGCCCTTGCCTATTTTTGCCGCCGGATGAATTTCTATACCGGTTACAAACCGCGCAAACTGACTTACCGCTCTTGCGCACATTTTGTAGTTGTGCAGATACAGAAAGTGCGCGAATCTGTACATGCATATAGCGTGGAAACCCGAATACGTCAGAAAGACCTCCGCGCGGTTTCTTGCCGCCGGATCCTTTTTCAAAACGGTATTAAGATCGGTTTTAATGGTTTCCAACATTTTTTTCGCTCTTTATTCCGGATTTTCTCCGTCTGCAATTTTGCAGAATTTTTTCTCTTTTCCGAATTGTCGGTTTCTTGTTCTTCGTTTTCGGTTTTCTCTGCAATTTTGCAGAAACTTTTTTATATCGCTTTCCCGAAAAAATCAATCAGTAATTGATAAACGAGAACACGTCCAGCGCCTCTTCCAATTTTTTAAGCGCGTCGTCGTAACTTTCCTTATCGGGAAAAGCTTCCTTAAAGCTCTTCTCGATATTGTCGAGGCAACAGGCAAGATATTTTCTGCCTTTTCCCGTAACGGCGTAGCGGATATGCCTTCTGTCGTCGTACGCGCGGCTTTTTACCGCGTATCCCTCTTTTACCAGCGTTGCCGTGATAAGCGCGAGATTGGTTTTGGCGATACACAGAATCAGCTGAATATCCTTGGGTCCGCAATCGTGAGCGATAAGGTACAAAACCTTGGTTTTAAGGCTGAGCGTACTTTTTTTATTGTTGTCGGCGTTTTCGCACATACACGCCCGCCGCGTGGCAATACGGAGATCGACCACTCTTTCCGATATTTTTTTCATAAAGCAGCCTCCTTTCCCGTAGCGGTACGCCCGTACGCTTACTGATAATTATACCCGCAAAAGCCGTTCTTGTCAAATCAATACGGCAAACATTATTCGATTTTGCCCCAAACCGTTGACTTTTCTTTACTTTCTGTTGTATAATATGAATTGCTCGGTCGGTTTTGCGCCGAACAAATCAAAAAAATACAACGACGAGGACGATTATGGATAAATTTTACACTGTAGACATTGCGGGCAGAAAGGAAGATCTCCCGATAATCGAGCTTAAACCCGGTCTTAACATCGCGTTTTTCAACCTTCACGGCAATCAGAATCTCACCGAATACTGCGGCAAGAAAATAGCCGAGGTTTTAAAAAAATACGATCCCGAAGTGCTTATCACCGCGGAGAGCAAGGGCTTACAGCTTACTCACGTGGCGGCAAGAGAACTGGGTCACGATTTCTACGCCGTTGCGAGAAAATCGCTTAAACTTTACATGAAAGACGGCATTTCGTCCACGGTCAAATCCATAACCACCGGCGGAGAACAGACTTTGTATCTCTCCGCTCACGACGTAAATCTCATAAAGGGAAAAAGAGTTGCGATCGTCGACGACGTAGTGTCCACCGGCGGCAGTCTGCACGGACTGGAACAGCTTGTGGAAAAAGCGGGCGGCGAAATATGCGCGCGCGCGTTCGTGCTTGCCGAGGGCGACGCCACCGAAATGCCCGGCATCGAATATCTGGGCGCGATACCTCTTCTGTAAAAACATTATACGGGGTCGGACAAAAGCAAAAAGTTTTCGTCCGGCTCTTATTTTTTAATCTTTTCTCCTCTATTTATACAAAAAATACACGGTAAATTCACACTTTCGGAATAAAATTATACGGTGCGTTACGATAATAATACGGTACGCGCGCACGCAAAGCGACAAAAAACGCCACTCTGAGGTAAAAAATAATGTTACAGCTTAAAAACATCGTTAAAAACTACGTTTCGGGCGACACAGAAGTGCACGCTCTCAAAGGAATAAACCTTTCCTTCCGCAAAAGCGAATTCGTTTCCATTCTGGGGCCGAGCGGCTGCGGCAAAACCACCATGCTGAATATTATCGGCGGGCTTGACAAATACACGAGCGGCGACCTTATCATAAACGGCGTTTCCACCAAGCAGTACAAGGACGGCGACTGGGACAACTACCGCAATCACTCGATAGGCTTCGTTTTTCAAAGCTACAATCTCATCCCGCACCAGACCGTATTGGGAAACGTTGAGCTTGCGCTGACGCTTTCGGGCGTTCCCAAAAAAGAAAAACGCGAACGCGCGACCAAAGCGCTCGAACGCGTGGGGCTGGGCAATCAGCTTAACAAACTGCCCAATCAGCTTTCGGGCGGTCAGATGCAGCGAGTGGCGATTGCGCGCGCGATAGTCAACGACCCCGAAATAGTGCTTGCCGACGAGCCTACGGGAGCATTGGACAGCGAAACCAGCATTCAGGTAATGCAACTTCTCAAAGAAATATCCAAAGATCGCCTCGTAATCATGGTCACGCACAACCCCGAGCTTGCCGACCGCTATTCTTCGAGAATAATAAGGCTGCTCGACGGCGAAGTAATCGAGGACACCAACCCGTACGAAGCAAAAGAGAGCGACACCACTCATAAAAAGCCGAGCAAAAAAGCCGCGATGAGCATATTTACGGCGTTTTCGCTATCGCTTCGCAATCTCTTCACCAAAAAAGCGCGCACGGTACTCACCTCCTTTGCGGGCAGCATCGGCATAATAGGCATCGCGCTTATACTGTCGCTGTCGTCGGGCTTTCAAAGCTACATTTACGACGTGCAGCAGGACACGCTTTCCAACTATCCGCTTACGATAAACTCGACCAACATAGACATGGCGTCCTTTTTGCAGGCTAACGGCAACGTGGGCGACAAGGAAGAATATCCGACGGGCAACGAAATTCATTCAAACTCGTTCCTCGGCGACATGTTCGAGTCCATTTCCGACGGGCTTGAACAAAACGACCTGAAATCTTTCAAGGCGTATCTTGAAAAAGAGCTGGAAAAAGAGGAAAACAAAAGCAAAATCAGCGGCGTTAAATACACCTACGATTTCAACTACAATATTTACACGGCTTCGGGAGATAAGCTCAATCCGTACGAAATGCCGCCTCTGCTTAAAAACATGCTGTCTGCCGCAGGCAACTCCGCAGCCATGTACGAATCCATGATGAAAAGCGTTAAAACCTGGGGCGAAATGATAGACAATCCCGTGCTTTTGGACTCGCAGTACGACGTTCTGGAAGGAAGATGGCCGTCCGCGCCCAACGAACTGGTGCTTGCCGTGGACAAATACAACTCCGTTCCCGACTACAATCTCTATCAGATGGGCTTAAAAAGCGAGAACGAGCTGATTTTATCTGTATTCAAAATGATAGTTCGCCAGCAGGCGGCTCAGGCAGGGCAGGAACTTACCGACGCTCAGTTGGAAATAGCGGCAATCAACATGATGGCAAGCTACAACATTCCGTACAAGCCCGAAGTAAACGATTTTTCGTTTGAAAAAATACTCAAAACAAGATATAAAATTCTTTTGGACAGCGATTATTACGCTCTCGGACAGAATGAAGAAGGAACCGATATTTACGCTTTCGATAACTCACAGGAATACGTTTCTCAAAAGCTTAAAAGCGCTTATCAGCTGAAAATCGTGGGCATCGTCCGTCTTAAAAAAGGCGTGCAGACCGGGGCGCTGACCTCTCCCCTTTCGTACACGTCCGCGCTCACCGAATACATTATCGACGAAACCAATAATTCCGCTCCCGTAGTGGCGCAAAAGGCAAATCCCGAAATCGACGTTACCACCGGCAAGCCGTTTGAAGGCGGAAATTCTTTCGACGGCAATCTTAAAAACATGGGCGTTTGCGACAAAGACACGCCTTCCGGAATATCCATTTATCCCACCAGTTTCGCCAACAAAGACTATGTGATAAAGCTCATCGACGACTACAACGCAGGTAAATCCGCCGACGATCAGATCCGCTACACCGACTACGTGGGCGTGATGATGGAATCGGTTACCGTGATTATCAACGCGATAACCTACGTTCTGATTGCGTTCGTTTCCATATCGCTGGTCGTTTCCAGCATAATGATAGGAATAATCACCTATATTTCCGTGTTGGAGCGCACCAAGGAAATAGGCGTTCTGCGTTCGATAGGCGCAAGCAAACGCGACATTTCCCGCGTGTTCAACGCCGAAACCGTGCTTATCGGACTGCTGTCGGGCGTGCTGGGAATTGCGGTTACGCTGCTGCTTAACGTAGCCGTCGTAAACCCGATAATAGCGCACTTCGCAAACATAACCGGCGTTGCGGTGCTCCCGTGGCTGGGCGGAGTGATCCTCATCGCGATAAGCGTGGCACTTACGTTGATTGCAGGTCTTATTCCCTCCGGAATAGCCGCAAGAAAAGACCCCGTAATCGCCCTCCGTTCCGAGTAACTTACTTTTTTGAAAAAAGTAAGCACCGCACTTTTTTGAAAAAAAGTGGGCAAAAAACTTTTGAATTAGGTTAATAATAAATCAAGGTTGGTTTTCCTGCTTAAACATTGCAGGTATCCAACCTTGTTTTTTTGTATACATTTGATACACGCACTTTCGACTTCTTAAAAAGCCTCCTTTGCAAGGGAGGTGGCTTCGAGCGTTAGCGAAGAAGACGGTGGGATCGTTTGGCGGGCGAACGCAGTTTATTCCTACCACTCACTCATTGTTCCTTCCCCCGTAGGGGAGACCTGTGGTCTCCCGCCGCTAAACGACAATATTATTTTTTACGTACGCCGATACAAGACACAAACGATTACAATCCATCAGTCGCCTTACGGCGCCGGCTCCCTTTGCTCAAGGGCGCCTTTAAATTAGGTTTATTTGTGCGTGTGTAATGTATAGTTTCCAATTTGTAGGGAAGGGGTTTCCCCTCCCGCCATTATATTGTAGGGACAGGCGTCCTCGACTGTCCGATCGTAGTTCAGGTAAAAGCAAGCGATAGAGTCATAAATAGGATTAATTTCGTTACGTCACGCACTTTTAACTTCTTTCGTAGGGCGGGGGCTTGCTCCCGCCGCAATTTAATTCGGACAGTCGGGGACGCCTGTCCCTACAGTGAGAAAACGAGCGTTTGTATCCTCTCGTTGCAAGCACGACGCGGCAAAGCCTCTCAATTACCAAAAGCGTTGCGGGGTTTGGGACACAGTCGCGGTAGTAGTCACCAACGACTTTTTTGCTTCTTTTTTCTTCGCCTGAAAAAAGAAGATATCTCACACAGCCGAGGACGCCTGTCCCTACATTATTATTGATACTTCCGTAAAGTAAAAGCCTCTCCGCTTTAAACGAAGGGGCTTTTTTCGATTATCTGTATTGCCGTTTTATTTTGCTTTTTTGCCTAATTTGCTGATCGCAAGCGAAGCCGCGCCGATAAGTCCGGCGTCGTTGCCGAGCGTTGCGGTGAGAATAAGCGTGCGGGGCGCTCTTCCGCCGCCGTAAGTATGCTCGTCGGTATATTTCTGAACCGGAACGACGAGATAGTCGCCCTGAGCGCATACTCCGCCGCCCAGAATTATTGCCTGCGGACGGAAAATATTGATAAAGTTGGACAATCCTTCGCCGAGACAAGCGACGTAATTGTCGATTACCTCTTTTGCCGCGGGATCGCCGGTTTTGCTGCATTCAAAAGCGACTCTGCCGTCCACTTTATTGATATCGCCTTCCACAAACTGCCACATCGAACTTTGTTTGTTCTTGGTCATGGCGCGCTTGGTGTCGCGTATAAGCGCGGTTGCGCTGCAATAAGCTTCCATACAGCCGCGTCTGCCGCAACCGCAGGGCTCGCCGTCCTTTACGATAACCATGTGACCCAGTTCCGCTCCCTTGGACTCGAAGCCCTCGAACAGCTTGCCGTCGATTATCACGCCGCCACCCACACCGGTGCCGAGCGTTACGAAAATGACGTCCTTATAGTTTTTGCCGGTGCCGAACATAGCTTCGCCGAGCGCGGCTACGTTTGCGTCGTTGCTGACGAACGTGGGCTTGCCGAGTTTTTCGGTAAACGCGCTTGCAAGCGGAACGTTGTTCCAGGCAAGATTGCACGAATAATCCACGACGCCCGTTTTGCTGGTGATGATGCCGGGGCAGCCGATGCCTATTCCTGCAACTTCGTCCATCGTGGTACCGGCGTCCGAGACAAGCTTTTTCACCTGCTCGCTCACCGATTCGACGATTGCGGTATAGCCCTTGGACTTGGACGTGGGAATACTGGATTTAGCCAGAATTTTACCTTCTTTATCGAGAAGACCGGCTTTTACGTTGGTTCCCCCGATATCTATTCCTATGTAATACATATAACTCTCCTTTCGGTTATTTTTACGTTTATTCGGCTTTATCCGCCGCTTTTTTGTTTTCGAGATATTCGCGATAAACTGCGGCGGCATTGCTTTTTATTATTCTTTTATTGCCGAGAACGCATACTTTTTCGCCCGAAAATTTCTTTTCGTTTTGTTCTTCAAGCGCTTTTTCGGCGACTGCTTTTTGCTGCTCGGCTTTAATTTTTTCTACCGAAGCCTTTTTCTTCTGCAAGCCGGATTTAACGAACAGAACTATCTGCAAAATCAGTCCGGCAAGCGCGCCCGCTTCCGCAATAGCGCCGATCACGGCAAAAAATACGTATTTGCTTATCGCCGCGAAAGCTCCGCTTAAAAACGGCACGGTGTACTTATAATCGCCCGAAACCACGACGAAATCGTCGTTTACGACAGTCGAACCGCCGGGGTATTCGCGCATAATACTCATAACTAAAAACGCCGCGGCAAGCAGCTGAAAAATTCCGGCTAAAACAATTGCCGTTATCTTTGCCGCCTTGCCTTTTCCGGACCTGAACGACTTTATCGCGGCTATTATCCACGCGACGCACGCAGCCGTAACCAAAATCAGGAAAACGGTTAACGTAATATGAAATTGTGTAAACTTTTCGGGCACGGTTCAATTATATAGTAAGCGCGGGCAGATTGTCAAGTCTTTTTCGGAAAATAAACGGTAATGTACCCAAGTTGCGATAAAAAGTGAATCTTTACTTGTCGCAATTTTGCATGACCCGACAAACGGCAACCGTCATATCGTCGTCGTATTCGGTTTTTCTTTCAAGCGCCTTTTTCATAAGCTCGTCCGCCATGAGCTGCGGATTTACGCCGCTCGTGCGGTTTATTATCGCGGCAAGCTCTTCTTCGTCAAACCGACCGGTTACGCCGTCGGACATAAGAATTATCGCGTCGCCGTCGTTTAGTTCTATTTCGCACAGCGAAGGTTTTGCGTCCGCAACCACGCCGAGCGGTAACGACGAACTGTCGAACGCCTCGACGAAATCGGCGCGTTTTACGAACGAACGGGGCGCCGCAAGCTTTACGAGGTCAGCTTTGCCCGCGGATAAATCGACCGCCGCGATATCGAGAGCCGAGAAACTCTCGCCGCCTTCGATAGTCAGAAATCTGTTTATTCCGTCCACCGTAACGCGATGATCGAATCCCGCTTTGTAAAAGCTTTCGACAAGCGAAATGGCTTTTTCGGACAGTTCGTACGCCTTTTTGCCGGCGCCCATTCCGTCGCACAGCGCCATCAGGAATTTATCGCCGCCCGTTTTCATAAACGAGTGCGTGTCGCCGGTTGCCTCGGCGTGCAGCGGTCGGGTTGCCA
>CAKQJJ010000003.1 GCA_934247335.1 uncultured Clostridia bacterium
GTGTTATATCTACGTTGCGTGCGACGACGGCGACAACCGCAATCACCGCATGTACGTTCTGTACAACGACAGCGCCGATCCGCAAGCTGCGTACAAGCTGAAAGGCAAGATTTTCGACAGAACGGATAAGTGGGCGATAGACGGCACGGTTTTGCAATACGGCGGAAAACTGTACTTTGCCTGGTCGGGTTGGGAAGGCGACATAAACACGATGCAGAATATCTATATCGCCGAAATGCGCGACCCGTTTACCATTTGCTCGGACAGAGTGCTTATTTCCACGCCGCAGCTCGATTGGGAGCTGAAAGGCGCAAACGGCACTCTGCATCATCCGTATATAAACGAGGGACCGGTGTTTTTGAAGCGTAACGAAAAATTGTACCTTATTTATTCCGCTTCGGGCAGTTGGTGCAACGATTATTGCCTCGGAAGGCTCGATTTTCTCGGCGGCGATATCTTAAAGCCCGAAAACTGGGTAAAGGAAAAAACTTGCCAGTTTGCCCGTACGGAGAACATAAAAGGACCGGGTCACTGCTCATTCTTTGAAAAGGACGGCACGACTTATATGGCGTACCACGCGTTTCACGAGGACGAAAAATACGGCTGGGGTTCGGCGGACACACGCGTTCAGCCCATAAAATGGGAAAACGACGTTCCCGTTCTCGGCATACCGGAGTAAAGATGAATGCGCTAAACGTATGCAAAATGTCGAAAACTTACCGCGTGAAAAAGCTTACGGTCGCGGATGTGGACGAGATTTTTGCTCTGTGTGAGAAAAATCCGCTCTATTACCAATACTGCCCGCCGTTCGTCACAAAAAGCGGAATAGAGGAAGATATGCGCGCGTTGCCGCCCGGAAAGAGCGAACGCGACAAATATTACGTCGGTTTTTTCGACGACGGCGGACTTATTGCGATTGCCGACGTTATTGCCGCGTACCATAACGCACGAACGGCGTTTATCGGCTTTTTCATGACAGCCGCGCGCGTTCAGAATAAAGGCGTAGGAAGCGCGATTGTAAACGAACTGTGCAAGTTTTTTAAAGACGTCGGATTTGATTCCGTTCGGCTCGGCTACGTGGAAGATAATCCTCAGGCGCGCGCATTCTGGCTTAAAAACGGCTTTGTTCCCACCGGCGAGGTTTTTGATAAAACCGACTACGCTATTGCCGCGGCTTGCAAATTACTGTGATTTAAAAGAAAATAGCGCATTACGGTTATTTAGCTTATTTGAATAAGGAGAAAAGACATGTTATATCAGGCGCACAGGGGAGTGCAGAAAGAATACCCCGAAAACACCATGGCGGCTATTCGGGCGGCAAAGGAACAAGGGTACGATATAATAGAAATCGACCCGGCGGTTACGAAAGACGGCGTGATAGTGCTGATGCACGACGATACGATAAACCGCACGGCGCGCGATAGGCGTGGACTTGCGCCCGATCGCCCGCTCGACGTCCGCGACGTTACTTTCAAAGAAGCAAACGAGTACGAATACGGCAGTTGGTTTAACCCGAAGTTCAAAGGCGAAAAGCTGCCCACGCTTAAAGAAGTCATAGACTACGCCAAAGAAAACGGCATGCGGGTGAAGGTGGACAATCGCTATATGCGGTTTTCGGAAAAGGACCTTAACAACTTTTTTGCGTTTTTTGCGTACGGAGCGGACAATATCACGTTCAACTGCCCGTCGATCGACTTTGCAAAAGAGATAAAACGGCGTTTTCCCGCTTGTACGATAAGCTTTGACGGAGTGACCGACGAGGAAGAACTGAAAGAGATTACGTCCGCGCTCGGCAGCGACGTCGAAATATGGATTCCGATAAAAGCGCCGCAAACGGCGTGGTGGCAAAAAGAATTCTTAAATAAAAACAACGCCGCGCTCGTGGCAAAATACGCAAAACTCTGCGCCTTTCTCATCGACGACGAGAGAGAATTAAACGAAGTTAAGGCGATATGTTCGCCGTACGCAATCGAAACGACCGGCGGAGTAAAACCGCCCAAAAAAGCGTAGACAAAAGTCGGCGGACAAAAACGAATAAATAAAAATAAGCGCGAAATTGCTTTGTCTGCTTTTTCACGCTTGTTTTTATATTTTAATTTTTTAAAAAATCTTACTTTTTTGCCATTAATGAGGCGAGTTTTTGCTTTATCGCGACGTAAGCCTGTTCGGGGTCGTCGATTTGCGCCACGGTTTTTTCCATGGGGCAAACGTCGGTGTTGTCGCGGTTCATTATTTTGTCGGCAAGAGTTTCGTATTCGTAAAAAACGTCGTGCGCCTCGAATACGGCTTTGGCGCCCGCCGACATATTTGCGGCGTAAACGCTTACTACCCCGGCTTTTACCATGAGAAGCGCGGCTGCTTTGCCCACGACTACGTCCGCCGCCGAATAACCGCTTAAATCGCCGCCGTCGATTGCGTTTACGAGCGGCGCAATGCCTCTGCCGTCAAACGTTTTTATTTGCTCGCCTTTGCAAACGGCAAGCGAATGTCCGTCAAGCGCGGCTTTTGCTTTTAAAAGGTCAGTCACGGCTACGTTCTCCTTTAAGCGCCGGCGAGAACAGGAACACGAAAATCGGGACGATTACGAGATTTGCGATAAGTCCGGGAATACCGGTTACTATCTGTCCCCAGATGACTGCGGGCGTAAAGGGCGTTACGCTTTGGAAAATTACGACGAGAAGCAGGAAGAACGCTCTGCCGATTACGAGCGCAGCGGCGGTTGCGGCAATGCTCCAAGCCGCGTTTTTAACGATAAGCGAGGAAAATGAGCCTGCAACCAGCGCCATTACGGCAAGCTCGGCAGCCATGAAAGGAAGGCGTGCCGCAGCGGGCATGGGAGAGGAGAACGCGCTAGTCAGCAAAAAACTGGTTATCGGCGAGAGAACTGCGGCAACGACGCCCCATTTTGCGCCGAGTACGCACGCGCCGATTATTACCGGCAGATACATGGGCAGCCATTTAACTCCGCCCGCGGCTCCCGTCGCAACGTGAAGAATCTGCGGCAAAGCCACCGCCATTGCGATGACGACCAAAGAAATCAAAGTTTTTACGGTTATGCATGCTTTTGTCGAAGCATTGCGTTTTGCAAGAATTCCGTCTATCATAATATTATTACCTCTTGAAAATTAGTATTTTGATTAAAAAATCGGGCGATTGTCGTTTTATTTGTTTTCCGCCGTTTCAAACTGATCGGCAACCGACACGAGCAGCTGTCGTATCGGAAGATGCTGCGGGCACACTCTTTCGCACTTTCCGCACTTGATGCAGTCGGACGCTTTTCCGCCTTTCGGGGTGTACACGTTGTGGTAGTAGTAATCGGCGTTCCAGTCCTTGTAAATCTGCTTTGCGTTCATGCAGGCAAACAAATCGGGAATGGAAATATGTTTGGGACAGCCGTCGGTGCAGTAGCGGCACGCGGTGCAGGGAATAAGGTGCTTGGAATGAATTATCTCGCACACTTTTTCCACGGCTTTGCGCTCGTCGGCGTTCAGCGGCTTGAAATCCTTCATAAACGAAAGATTGTCGGTCATCTGTCCGATATTGCTCATGCCGGACAGAACCATGAATATTCCGTCGAAACCTGCCGCAAATCTTATCGCGTAACTTGCGTAGCTGCCGTCGTTAAGCGCGTCCAAAACCTCTTTCGCGTCGGACGGAAGATTGACGAGCGTTCCGCCTTTAACCGGCTCCATGACGATGACGGGTTTACCGTGTTTGCGGCACACGTCGTAGCATTTGTGCGACTGAACGGCGGGGTCTTCCCAGTCGGCGTAGTTTAGTTGAAGCTGAACCACTTCCACCTGCGGATAGGTTGTTAAAATTTCTTCCAGAACGTCCGCGCTGTCGTGGAAAGAAAGCCCCACGTGGCGGATCTTGCCTTCTTCTTTTAGTTTGAACGCCGTTTCGTATGCCCGGCAAGCCTTGAATTTCTTGAAAATATCGCGGTTTTGAGCGTGCATCAGATAAAAGTCGAAATATTCTACTCCGCACGCGTCCAGTTGCGACTGAAACAGCGGACGAATATCTTCTTCTTTATTAAAGAAGTTGCCGGTAAGCTTGTCGGTGAGGACGTATTTGTCGCGCGGATAACGGCTCGTAAGGCATTCCTTTACGGCAAGCTCGCTTTTGCCGCCGAGATAACCGTGCGCCGTGTCGAAATAATTGAACCCTTCGGCAAGGAATTTATCCACCATTCGCGTGGTTTCGGCAATATCTACCTTCTCGCCGTCCATCGGAAGTCGCATGCAGCCGAATCCGAAGTTGTGTTTTGCTTCTTCAAAATAACTCATATAAACTCTCCTGTTATTTGATTTAATGTCGGTTTAATAATTTTTCGATTGCCTGTACGGGCGCTTTCATTTCGCTGCCGAAAAAAGCAAATGGCTTTGCTTTAACGCTCCCGCCAAGGCGATTTTTTTAGAAAATCTGACTTCTGCTTCGAGTTTTATCGTAAAACCTCCCGAAATTTTTTTTAATACGATTGACTTTTTGCAATTTGCAGTGTATAATACGACTGCAAGTTTGATTATATTGTACAACTTAAAGTTAACTTTAAGTCAAGTAAAAAACGATAATTTCCGAAAATTTTTTCGCGAAAGGAGAATGAATATGTTTTACACGGTAGGCGAAATGGCAAAAATGGCGGGAATAACCGCTTCCACGCTGAGATATTACGACAAAGAGGGGCTTTTGCCGCCTATCGAGCGCACAAGCGGCGGTATACGCATGTTCCGCGAAGAGGACGTCGAGTGGCTGCACCTCATCGAATGCCTTAAAAAAACCGGAATGCCGCTTAAAGAAATAAAGTTGTTCGTCGACTGGGTGAAAGAGGGCGATTCCACCATCCAAAGCCGACTGGAACTTATCGACAGGCAAAGACAGGCGGTTATCGATCAGATTGAAAAGCTTAATCAAACGCTGGATATGCTGGAATACAAGCACTGGTACTATTCGGTTGCGGCAAAAGCGGGAACGTGCGCCACTGTTAAAACGCTTCCCGACAGCGAAATTCCCGAAAAAATCCGCGAAATCAAGCTGCGCCTTAATAAAGATTAACTTTTTTGCTCGTATCATTAAAAGCACAAAGAACAAGCGGCTTTTTCCGCTTTTATTAAAATCGAAATAAACTAAAAAAACGGCACGGTGCCAAAATAACGCCGTGCCGTAATTATTTATTTTTAGTAAACTCGGTTCATCGAATACTATATTCAATGAATTTTTAGTGACAACTTTTGTCATTTTGCACAAAAATTATAATTATTTTCGATAAATTATTAAAACGGCTATCTTATTTAATTGACATTACGCCGCTAAATGTGCTATCATAATGTACGGAGTTTATCATTGAATATAGTATTCGATGAACTGACATTGCGTATAAGTTTAATGACCGGCTCCGAGAAAAAATATCATAAAAGGAGCAAAAAAAAGAACAATGAAAAAGCTTTTCAAAAGCAAGACTTTCCTTGGCGCACTGCTTAGCATTGCACTTTGCGTAAGCCTGATTGCCGGCGCAACGTTTGCAATCTTTACAAGCGAAGCAAACGTGAACATTGCGGTCACCAGCGGTACGGTAAAAGTAGACGCCAAAGCGGATAAGCTGACGCTTTATTCGCCTACTGCGATTGACCGTGACGGAAACGTTCTCGACGACGAAAACGCAGCAACCGCAAACAATTTCAGCAACGGAGGAAGCGCTCTGCTTTCCGGAAACACTCTTACGCTTGACAATATTACGCCTGGCGACAGAGCAGATTTTCAGATAACGCTTAGCAATCTCGGCAACGTAAAAACGTTGTATCGCTACGGATATGCGGTCAAGCCGTTAACCGGCGACGATTTAACCGAAGCCAAAAAGCTTTATTCGGTGCTTGAATTCAAGCTCGAAGAGGTTGAAACCAAAAAATATGCCAGCTATATGACTGCGTGGTCCGAGTTTACCGAATCCAAAACGCTGAATATTTCCGTCGGAATGTCCGCAGCTGCCGATAGCGATTACGCAGGTTTGTCGGCGAAAATAGTCTTCACGGTCGAAGCCGTACAGGGCAACGTAGCCGTAGGCACGGGCGAGCAGTTTGAAATTGCCGACGAACAGGGCTTTATGAACGCGATCGATATGATCAATAAATCCGAAGAATCTTCCGCAACGCTCGTTCTCGCAAGCGATATGGAGCTTTCCGATATTAACGGAACTTCCATCGCAATCGCCGAAGATAAAGACGTGACTATCGACCTGTCCGGCAAAAACCTTACGCTGAAGAACGACAAGACCGACGGAATTACCGTAAACAGCGGCGCAACGCTTACGCTTGCAAACTCCAAAACAACCGGTACGTATACTTTCGACAGTGCGGCAAGCCAAAGCGACGGATTTTTTGTAAGCAGCAGCGAAGAAGGAAAAACTACCACTCTCAATATTACCGGAAACGTTGATATAAACGTTGCGGCAAACGCAAACAGCGCTATACACGCATATGCACCCAAAGGCAACGCAGTCGTCAATATCGACGGCGCAACCGTTAATATCACCGGAGCAAAGCAAACGAGCGCAATCGTTATGGATCAGAATGCAATGCTCAATATCCGGAACGCAACCGTAAACGTGTCCGCCGATTTTGATTCGTACAGCGATAACAACGACGTCGTGGGCATACTGCTTTGGGGAGAGAACGGAAAACAGGAAAACATAAGCGTCAATATCGGCGACGGCGCGGTCATCAACGTCGGCGGTAAAAACGCTTTTGCACAAGGTATTCAGATAGGTATGAAAAACGGCGATTCCGAAAGTGTTGTTGCTACGATGAACGGCGGCGAGATTATTCTCAACCCCACCGAAAACGGAAAGGGCTACGCATTTACGGCTTACAAAGCGTCTTACGGTAAGTTTATCATGAACGGCGGAAAAATCAGCGGCAATGTCAATGCGATTGCTATGGCATATATCGCTGACACCGTTTATCTCACTGTAACCGGTGGCGTTGTTGAGAGCAATGCCTCCGAAAGCAGCTTTATGTATTCGAATTTTCCGACGGATGAAAACGGAATATACGGAGTCGTAACCGGCGGTACTTTTGCAATCGACCCCTCGGATTACCTTGCAGAGGACTACAAAGCAACCGAATCCAACGGAGTGTGGACGGTTACCAAAGCTTAAAAAAATAACGATACAAACGAAAACGGAAGTCGTGTAATTTCGCGCTTCCGTTTTTATTTTGCCCGTTTTGTCATTTACCGCGAAACGCTTGTGCTTTGCGATGTTTTATGGTAAAATATAGTTATGAATATAAGTGAACTTATCAATAAGCATTCTTTCAGATTTTCAAAGAAATTCGGGCAGAATTTTATCGGCGACGACAATCTGCTTGCCGCGATAGTTTCCGACGCGGGCGTGGAAGAGGGCGATACGGTTATCGAAATAGGCGCGGGCGCAGGCACGCTCACGCGGAAAATAGCCGAAAAAGCAAAAAAAGTAATCTCGTTTGAAATAGACGAAACGCTTCGCCCCGTCCTCGAAGACAGTCTTGACGGAGTGGAAAACGCCGAAATCGTGTTTGCCGACGTCATGAATTATTCGGCAGGCGAAATAGACGAAATTGCCGGTGGGAAGTTCCGGCTCGTGGCAAATCTGCCGTATTATATAACTACTCCCATACTTTTCCGTATGTTCGAGTGCAAAAACATGATTTCCGCAACCGTAATGGTGCAAAAAGAGGTTGCCGAACGTATATGCGCCAAGGAAAGCACGCCCGAATACGGTTCGCTTTCGGTGGCGATTCAAACCAAAAGCAAGCCGACGGTGACGCGGATAGTCAAGCGCACGTGCTTTACTCCGCCGCCAAACGTGGACAGCGCGATAGTTCGCATGGACGTTACGGCGCGAAGCGATATAAAAAGCCCCGAAACGCTTGAAAAGCTTACCCGCGCGGCGTTTGCGATGCGAAGAAAAACGCTTGTAAACAACCTTACGAGTTCGATGAACTTCACTCGCGCGCAAGCCGAAGCGCTTTTGTCCGAGTGCGGCATTCCCGCAATGGCGAGAGGCGAAGCCGTGTCCGTCGAGGACTTTATCCGTCTTTCCAATATCATCTGCGAAATGTAATCGAAGTAAATAATAAAACAGGAGAAACGTTTTCGTGCGTTTTTCCTGTTTTTTTGCTTATAAAATGTTCATTTTTACGCCGTCATGCCAATGCGGAGATTAACGCAAGCGCAAGTAAAAAGCAAACGAGCACCGTGGCGGCGAAGAAGCCAAGCCCTATCAATATTTTAAATATCGGCTTTTTTGCCTTTCTCATTACCACTGCGGAAAAGATCATTGCCAGCGCGCTTATCGCACCGCCGATTGCTCCGCCTACCATCGGGAATATGCTGCACAGATACACCGAGTTTCCCCAAGTCATAACGAAGATCGGAATGATGAGCGCCAGAATGTATTCGTACCATTTCATGGGCGGCGCAATGGTTATTTTCTGCCCGTCTACTATCAGGCTCGCTCCGAAAAACATGTTGCCTTTTACCGTTACGTAGCGTGCGTCCGGAAGACGGAAAGTCTTTTTGTCTATTTTTGCAAGCGGTTCGCCGTTTACGGTTATCACCTTTTTGCCCGTCCAGACGCTTTCGTCGTAGACGATATCCCCGAGAATTGTATTTTCGGTTGTCGTTTTCATTTTTTCCTCCTGCGCCGATTTCCGGAACTTTTTTTATATCGTTACGATTATAATAACATATATGTTAAAGCGTTGTCAAGCCAATTACACGTATATGACGTATTTTTATTTCGCCAAAAACCGACGGGCGTTTTTCGGGAAAATCAGGCGAGGGGAAGAGTGGCGGAAAATATCGTAAGATCGTCTTTCCGCTCGTACGTCAGCGTTCCGTGCATGGATTCGACGGCGGTTTTTGCAAGAAACAACCCCAGCCCCGAATTGTTTTCGGAGCGATCGCCCGAAACGTACGGCTCGAATATGTTTTTGTCGGTCGTAACGCCCGTGCCGTCGTCCACCACGCTGAGAAGGCATTCGTCCTTGCGTTTTACGGCGGATACTTCCAGCCGCGAGCAGGACGAGTGTTCGATTGCGTTGAGAACGAGATTCAGCACCACGCTTTCGAGGGCGACCTTTTTGGCGTACACGTCCAGTCTTTCCGGGAGCGTGACGACGAGAACTATGCCGTTGGCTTCGCAATCGGGGCGAAGTTCGTCGGTTACCTTATTTACGAGCGCGCAGAGGTCCATTACTTCGGACTGTTCGGCAACGTAGTTTTGCCTGTTGTATTTGCCCAGATCCGCAAAGTCCTTTTTCAGTTCGTCGTTTTTCTGCAACAGACAGTCAACTTTCGCAATCAGCTCGGGCTGAGATAAATTCTGTTTAAGATCGATCAGCCCGCCGCCCATTCCGGCAACCGTTTTTTTCATATCGTGGCTTACGTACAACAAAATTTTGTCGCGTTCGGCAAGAACGGTCTTTAAATTTCCGGTCTCTCTCGCCACTTCTTTTTGCAGATTGTTGGTAAGATAGCGGTTGTGTATTTCCGCGGAAATGAATTCGCGGAAGCCCAGAACCACGGTTATTCCCAGCATGGACAGGCACAGCCAGAACGCGGGCGAGAGCGCCGTAAACGGGAACGACTGCCCGATAAACAGCACCGTGATCGCCAAAGCGGAGGCAATAACGCCGTTAAGCCGCAGCCCTATCGGTTTGCCCTTTGCCACGTCGCAAACGGTGAACGCGACGACTACGGCAATCAGGACGAGCGCGGATATCGTGTATATAACGCGCAGGACGTCGTACGCGGTTGTCGTCGTGCAGAACGGAGAAATAAACGCAGCGGCGCCCGTGACAGCCGCAACTGCGAGCGCGGCGGGTAAAACGCGTATTCTGCCCGCTTTTTTCGGAAGATACAGCGCGGACGCGAACAGCATCAGCGCCACCGAAAAGCGGCGTATTCCGAACACGAAATACGGGGCGGAAACCGTGCCGAACATCGTGTAGGAGGAGATAAGCGCTATAAAAACGCCTACTGCGGACAACAGCTGCGGAATAAACGAAACCGAGCGTTTCAGAAGGCATATAAAGACGAACAGGAGAAGCGTGGTTGCGCCTATTATCGCTCCGGTGAGGAGAAGCGAGCGGTTGCCATCGACAGCTTCTCTTACGGCGGAATCTTCGCCTATCAGAATGCGGTCGGAAAGCCCCACGAAGTTGTCGTTGTCCGCCTCGTAGTGTATCGTGACGATGCATTCTTTCGAGTACTTGCTGTCGGACGACACCGGAATGTCGATAAAAATCGGCTTGGTTGCCGTCTTGTGCGTAATCGAGTCGTCGTACTTCGACGGAGCGGAAAACGAACCGTAATAATCGACGTTGTATCTCTCAATTGAGCCTACGTATTCTTTATTCTGGTACCGCACGTACACGCTGCAAGCGGAAAATACGGGCGGAATATACATGGTAAGATGCCAGTTGCCGTCCGGCTTCAACAAGCCCTGCAACTTCTCGGTATCTTTCCACTGATCGCCGTTTAACGTGTCTATGCAAAAGCGATACGTGCCTCTTTTTGAAGGCGAACTTCCCGTGTTTTCGCCGGACACTACTTCGTTAAGCTCGGCAAAGTCGTCCGGAAGATAGTTAAACGCCGTCATTTTCATCACGCCTTTTACATCGTAAACCGAAACCGCGTTTACCTCAGTTCCCGAAAAATCTTTGACCGAAACCGCCGTGTCTTTCACTGCGTTTTCCCCGGCAAAGCTCAGCCCGAGCGAGAAACCGAGGCAGAAAACAAATAAAATTATCGTAACGACAATATTGCGAACGCTTTTTTTCATAAGTTTTCTCCCGTAAAGCAGTAGCCTTTGTTGAATTCGGTGCGTATTATGTCGGTGGAGGGCAGCGCGGCTTTCATCTTTCTTCTCAGCGACGACAAATGCGCGCGTATGGTCGTGGTGTGCAGACTGGGCGCGCACCAGATCTCTTCGTATATGCGGTCGGCGGTAAAATATTCGCCGCGGTGTTTTACGAGAAAAAACAGAATGTTGAATTCGGACGGCGTAAGCGAAATGGAAGAATTGCCGTATTTCACCGTTCGGGTGTTTGCGTTTACCGAGAAATTGCCGAAAGTCAGGATTGCGTCCGATTTTGGCAGCAGGCGCAGCGCGATATGAGTTTCAAGTAGCGGCATCGAACACGGCTTTACCACGTAGTCGACGGCGCCCGACGTCAGCCCCTGCATAACGGTGTCTTCGCCGTCCAGTGAGGACAGAATGATTACCGGCGGCAGAACGGGGAACGCCTTGAAAAGGTCTATTCCCATACTGCTTTTTAAAATCAGGTCGAGCACCACGGCGTCGAAATCGCCCGCTTTTTCTAAAATATCCGCAGCTTCTTCTACGTCCGATGCGGTAAAAACGGCGTTTTCGGGCGAAAAATACGCTATTATTTCTCTTTTCAGCTTTTCGTCGTCCTCAACGACAAGCAGTTTTCTGTCGCAAACTTTGTAATTCATATGCTCTTTCCGTCTTTAAGTTATTTATTATAGTTTGTGTATATTATATCAGATAAAACGCCCGGATGCAATCGACTAAGCGATATTTTACATAAAGTCGCTTGTGAAGATTTGTTAAGGTTGGGCGTTACGGTTTTTATAGCCTTGTTTCGGACAATCTTTATATGCTAAAATATATCAAAGGAATTTTTTTAGAAAGGAGAGTATTCCTATGAAACGAAAAATAAGCTTTATCGGCATGGCGGCTTTCGTTATGGCGTTATGCCTGACGGCTACCGTCCTGTGTTTCGGCGCGCCCGTAACGGCGTACGCGAAACGAAGCAATCAGGGAACGGACACTACGGACGAATGGTCGGGTAAGGTGCAGACCGGTAACCTTATAACCATAGGCAAAGGTTCGCTTGTCGACCAGGGCTGGAATCTCGGAGAGCAGAGCGATCAGATAAACAGCAACGCCGTTTGGTATGAAGACGCCGATCTCGACACCGAGGAGTACGACTGGGGAATACGTGCGCTGAAATCTTCCGACGATATAGGACTGAAAGATTACACAAAAGGCGTGTGGTATCCGATTACCCTTTCCGAAGCGGACAGGGTAAAAGCCAATAAAGGCGACTTAAAAGTCTATGCATGGGCGCGGTACTACAAACAAACGGCGGCTACGCACTATATATCGTTGAAAGTATTTTTCTACGACGAAAAAGGAACGCAACTCGATTGTAAAAGTATAGAAAAGAAAGCGGACGAAAGCGCTCAGCTTTTGAGTATTGTAGGCGGTTACACCGTGCCGAAAAATACCGCTTCGATGAGATATTACGTGTCCAACTGGGGCTCGCTTTCCGCTCGTCCGTTTATCGGCGAACTTCATTGTTCACTCTGGGATCAAGCCGGACCGAGATCGGAAAACGAAACGCTCGATAACAGCAAAATCACGGACGTTACGAACAATATCGCAATTGCGGGCGACACCGTAAAATACTACGTCGAATTTGACGAAAAAATAAGCGTCGAGTCTTTCGGAACGTCAACTATCGAATTGGACGGAAACCGGATCGACGCAACCGTCACCCCTTCGCTTATCACCGAAAACGGTAAGGGTAAAATTTGTTATACGTTCGTCTTGCCGGAACTGGATAGCAGCGGCACGCTGACGTTCGGCAGGGTATCCGGTCTTAGCGTCAAGGACGAAGGCGGAAACTCTTATCTCTACTCGTGCAGTGCGCTTCCGTCGAAAACCAGTAAATACTACAAAACCATGAACGTCAGCGCTTCGATGACCAATCTTACCTTCACAGGTAAGACCGAGGCGACTTACTTGACCGACTACACCGCGACCGTTAAAGCGAACACGGGCTACGATTTGCCCGCTTCGGTTTCGATTAAGGTCGGCGGCGCCGCCATTGCCTCTGCGGGATATTCGTACGACAAAACCACCGGTGTCATTACCGTCAAAGGCAAGTACATAAGCGGCGATATAAGCGTTTCGGCGAGCGGCGTGGCGAAGAAAACCACCGTCACGTTCGATCGCCGGAGCGGTACCGGCGGATCGCTGAACGCTACGGCAACCTACGACGCGGCAATGCCGACGATAGATATTCCGTCGCTTAAAGGCTACACTTTTACGGGATATTACTCGAAGGCAAACGGACAGGGCATCAAATATTACGACGAAAAAGGTAAAAGCGCGAAAAACTGCGACTTTTACACGTCCACCGTTCTGTACGCAAACTGGGTTGCAAACTCGTATACGGTGAAATATAACGAAAACAAACCCGCCTCCGCAAGCAGCGCGGTGACGGGAACAACGCCGGACTCGGCGCACACTTACGACAAAGAGAGCGCGCTTTCGACGAACGGCTATTCGCTTACCGGCTGGACTTTCCTGGGCTGGGCGCGGACAAAGAGCGCTACTTCTCCCGATTTTTCAAGCGGCGAGAAAGTGCTAAACCTTACCGATAAAAACGGCGCAGTCGTAACTTTGTACGCCGTGTGGCAGGCAAATTCGTATACGCTTACGTTCGACACCGTAGGCGGAAGCTTTGCCGAAAGCGTATCCGTCAGATACGACGGCGCTCTGCCCGCGGTTTCCACTCCTACCCGCAAAGGCTACAATTTCGGCGGATATTTCACGAAACCGGGCGGCGTCGGCACGAAATACTACGATCCGGAAGGCAACGCAACCGTGTCCGCGTATAAAACGGTGGGAGACACGAGGCTTTACGCGTACTGGACTCCTATCAGCTATAATATAGAGTTTTACAGCGAGGGAAAATACGTCGGCGTTATCAAAAACGTCGTCTACGGCAGCATGAAACTGCCCTCGGCGGAAGATATCGGGATCGAGCGCGATCACTATAATTTTGTCGGCTGGAATATTTACGACAATCAGAACTGGGCAATGTACTTTGCAAACACCGCTTACAATACCGGTCTTGCCGGAGTCGAGGGCGAAACGGTAACGCTGTACGCCGCGTGGGCTGAAAAATCGCGCTATACTATCAATTTCGATTCCAACGGAGGTACCGGCGCTCCCGCAACCGAACAGGTGTACGAGGGCGAAACGATAACGCTCAGCGATCTGGTTCCCGCTCGTAAAAATTACACGTTCCTCGGCTGGTCGGACGACGTAAACGCAACGCAGGCAAAATATCTCCCCGGCGGAGAGTTTACCATGGGCGGCTCGGGCGTGACTTTGTACGCCGTGTGGAAGCACAATCCGTCTTTGACGTACGACGCAAACGGCGGTAAATTCGCGCTCCCCGCGGAACGCAGCTATCCCGTAGCGGGCGAACGCGTCGAAATTACTTCCGCCGAACCCTCTTACGAAGGCTATTCGTTTATCGGTTGGAGCGAGAATAAAAACGCCTCGTCGGCTTCGTACCGCGCAGGCGACCGGTTTATTATGCCGGACGGCGACACCGTGCTGTACGCAGTGTGGCGAAAAACCGAATACGTAGTTACGGTTTCAGCACCGGACGGATATTCGGTAACGGGCTTGAAGGAAGCGTATTTTTACGGCGAAACGGTAACTTTCGACGTGACCGGAGCGAAACCGAAAGTATACGTGGACGGCGCTCGCAAAGAAGAGGGCGCGGACGGACTGTACAGCTTCGTTATAACGGGCAATTCTAATATTTTCGTTGCGGACGGATCCCGCCTCTCGGTCATTTACTCTCCTAACGGTGGTTACGACGCGCCTTCGGACAACAACGCGTATAACGCCGAAAGCATAGCGCTTATATCCGAGGAGACGCCCACGAGAACAGGTTACTCGTTCCGCGGCTGGTCAACGCGCGAATATGCCGTCGACGTGGAATATTCCTCCGGCGGCGCGCTGGAACTGGCGGACGAGGACGTGATGCTGTACGCCGTGTGGGAAGCAAACGTGTACACGATATCGTACGACGCAAACGGCGGAACGGGCAGTATGGACGACGGCGAATTTTCGTACGGAACGGTAGGCGCGCTTTCGGGCAATACGTTTGAAAAAGTAGGACACACCTTCCTCGGATGGGCGCTGTCTGTAAACGGCGAAGTGGTTTACGGCGACGGAGTTTCGGTTGCCGACCTGTGCAGCGTTAACAACGGCAACGTAACGCTGTACGCCGTGTGGGACCAAACCGTAACCGAAATTACTTTCCGTTCGGACGACGGCACCGAAATCGCTTCGCCTATGTCGGTTGCGTACGGCGAAGAACTTACCTCGGAAGGTCTTGTCGTTCCCGCTCGCACGGGTTATATATTCAACGGTTATCGCACTCAGCGTGAAGGACTCGGCGAACTTATATTCGACGCGGAATTAAACGTCGCGACGGGCGGTTATTGGAATAAAAACGTTCGTACGCTGACACTGTATCCGCACTGGACGCCCATTTCTTACACGGTTATTTATATGGACGGACAGAAAGAAGCGGGCAGATATACCGCGGTATACGACAAGGCTTTCAAGCTGACTTCCGCCGCGTCGCTCGGCATAACCGCGAAGGAAGGCTATCGTTTCGTCGGTTGGTCCGCTTCGCCTTCGGGACTTACGGTTTCGTATGCGGACGAACAGAACATAACCGCTTCGCTGTCGCATACGGACGGCGAACAAGTATTTGTCTACGCAGTGTTTGCCGAAAATCAAGCGTATTCGGTAATCTATTACGCAAACGGCGGCAGCAACGCTCCGGTTGACAACAACTTGTATTTTGCAGGCGATACGGTATTTTTCGCCGATATGATTCCCGAGCGCGAGGGCTACGTTTTCTGCGGATGGAGTTACGATCCCAACAATGACACGGTTGATTTCCCGTACGCAAACAGCAAATTCACGGTAGAATCGGTCGAAATGCGCGAAGGCGGTTTGTCATTATATGCAGTCTGGAAACTCGAAGGCGAATCGCTGACGGAGCAAATCGAAGCGATAAAAGCGAAAGGCGAAACGCTTGCGGACGAGATCGAGTCGCTTAAATCCGCCGACGGCGATCTGTCCGATAAATTGACGCAGCTCGGTTCGGCGTTGAAGGACGCGCAGGACGCCATTGATTCGCTCGGAGATACGTACGTAACGCACGAAGAGCTTGAAACCGCGGTGAATAACGTTAAGGCACTTATCGAGCAGGCGAAAACCGCTTTGCAGGAAAAAATAGAGAAGGTTCAGGAAAACCTGGACAAAGCAGTCGACGATTTGAGCACTACTATCGAGGAAAATAAAAACGATATAGAGGCAAAGCTCAAAGCTGTGGACGAGGTTTACAAGGCTGCGAAAGAGCTTATAAACGCGGACATTACGGCATTGAAAGAAAAGGATACTGCGCTTGAAGAGAGAATTGCTGCCCTTGAAAAGTCTTGTTCCGAAGCCAATGCCGAACTTAAAAAGGCAATAGAAAAGGTGCAGGCAAACCTGGATAAAGCAATCGAAGATTTAAATGCTACTATTGCCGGAAATAAGTCGGATATAGAGGCAAAACTGAAAGCCGTAGACGACGCGTACAAAGCCGCAGATAAGGTGATCAATGCAGACATTACCGCTTTGAAAGAAAAGGACGTTGCACTTGAAGAAAGAATTGCTGCGCTTGAAAAGTCATGTTCCGAAGCCAATGCCGAACTCAAAAAGGCGATAGAAAAAGTTCAGGAAAACCTGGACAAAGCAATCGAAGACCTGAACGCGACTATCGCGGGAAATAAGAGTGATATAGAAGCAAAACTCAAAGCGGTTGACGACGCGTACAAAGCCGCAGATAAGGTAATCAATGCGGATATCACTGCTTTGAAAGAAAAAGATACGGCACTCGAAGCGAGAATTGCGGCGCTTGAAAAGTCCTGTTCCGAAGCCAACGCAGAACTCAAAAAAGCAATAGAAAAAGTTCAGGAAAACCTGGATAAAGCAATCGAAGATTTGAATGCAACTATTGCCGGAAATAAAAGTGACATTGAAGCAAAACTCAAAGCCGTAGATGATGCGTATAAAGCCGCAGATAAGGTGATAAACGCAGACATTACGGCATTGAAAGAAAAAGACACGGCACTCGAAGCGAGAATTGCAGCGCTTGAAAAATCTTGTTCCGAAGCCAACGCAGAACTCAAAAAGGCGATAGAAAAGGTTCAGGAAAACCTGGACAAAGCAATCGAAGATTTGAATGCAACTATTTCCGGAAATAAGAGTGACATTGAGTCAAAGCTGAAAGCGGTTGACGACGCGTACAATGCCGCAGATAAGCTGATCAATGCGGACATTACGGCATTGAAAGAAAAGGATACCGCGCTTGAAGCGAGAATAGCGGCGCTTGAAAAATCTTGCTCGGAAGCCAATGCCGAGCTTAAAAAGGCAATAGAAAAGGTGCAGGAAAATCTGGATAAAGCAATCGAAGATTTGAACGCTACTATTTCCGGAAACAAGAGTGATATTGAAGCAAAGCTGAAAGCGGTAGACGACGCGTACAAAGCCGCAGATAAGGTGATCAATGCGGATATCACGGCATTGAAAGAAAAGGACGTTGCACTTGAAGAAAGAATTGCAGCCCTTGAAAAGTCATGTTCCGAAGCCAACGCAGAACTTAAAAAGGCAATAGAAAAGGTGCAGGAAAATCTGGATAAAGCAATCGAAGATTTGAACGCTACTATTTCCGGAAACAAGAGTGATATTGAAGCAAAGCTGAAAGCGGTAGACGACGCGTACAAAGCCGCAGATAAGGTGATCAATGCGGATATCACGGCATTGAAAGAAAAGGACGTTGCACTCGAAGAGAGAATTGCTGCACTTGAAAAATCCTGTTCCGAAGCCAATGCCGAACTCAAAAAGGCAATAGAAAAGGTTCAGGCAAACCTGGACAAAGCAATCGAAGATTTGAACGCAACTATCGCGGGAAACAAGAGTGACATTGAGGCAAAACTGAAAGCCGTAGACGACGCGTACAAAGCTGCGGATAAGCTGATCAATGCGGACATTACGGCATTGAAAGAAAAGGATACCGCGCTTGAAGCGAGAATAGCGGCGCTTGAAAAATCTTGCTCGGAAGCCAATGCCGAACTCAAAAAAGCAATAGAAAAGGTTCAGGAAAACTTGGACAAAGCAGTCGAAGACTTGAACGCGACGATTGCAGGAAATAAGAGTGACATTGAAGCAAAACTCAAAGCCGTAGATGACGCGTATAAAGCCGCGGATAAGTTGATCAATGCGGATATTACTGCGTTGAAAGAAAAGGATACCGCGCTCGAAGCGAGAATTGCCGCGCTTGAAAAGTCATGTTCCAAAGCAAATGCCGAACTCAAAAAGGCAATAGAAAAGGTTCAGGAAAACCTGGATAATTTGGAGCGTCAGTTGGAAGAAAAGGATAAACAGCTGGAAAGCAGCCTTAACGCGCTGATTGCAGCCAACGACAAGAACGCGCTTATTTGTTTGATTATCAATATTATTCTCGGCATTGCCGTAGCGGCGTTGATCGTTTTGCAGATCGTCAAAGCGGTTAATAAAAAGAAATCGAAAGAATAAATTGACAAAAAGGAACCCAAAAAGTCGGTTATTTTGCTTGAAAACAAGCAGAACAGCCGACTTTTTTTAGTTTTGTTTTATTTTGGTGGAAGTAAAAAATGTCAAAAGAGTGTGGAACAGCCAAATTATTCTTACTGTAGGGACAGACGTCCTCGGCTGTCCGAATAGAACGGCGGGAGGGGAAACCCCTCCCCTACGATATAAGGTCATGAGTTTATGTCAAAACGGAATTATCCTATTTATAATATATCACTTGCTTTTACTGCAAACCACGATCGGACAGTCGGGGACGCCTGTCCCTACATTTACCCTCTCCGTCACGGCAAGCCGTGCCACCTCTCCCGGAGGGCGAGGCTTTAAAAAGGCGCGGACAGTCGGGGACGCCTGTCCCTACATTAAGATAATATGCTTTGTCTCAAAATAAAGACTTTTTTCATAGGACGGGCTTTAAATACGTTTAACAAGCAAATGAAAAAGGCTGGTTTTTCCACTATATTTAAGCAGAAGAACCAGCCTTGATATTAACTTCCACATTAGCCAAAAAGTTTTTTGCCCCACTTTTTCCAAAAAGCGCGGTGTTTGTTTTTATAAAAAACGCAAAGCAAAAGCAGAATATTCAGCCCTTGATACTACTTCCACACCAAAACTCAAAAGTTTTTTGCCCCGCTTTTTTACAAAAAAGCGCGGTGCCTACTTTTTTACAAAAAAGCAGGTTATTTCTGGAACTGAACCGAGTAGAGATTGTAATAGAATCCGCGCTTTTCCATAAGCGTTTCGTGATTGCCCTGCTCGATGACGTTGCCGTCTTTCATTACGAGAATAATATCGGCTTCGCGAATGGTGGACAGACGATGCGCGACGATAAACGACGTTTTGCCCTTGGTCGCGGCGGCAAACGCGTCCTGAATTTTAAGCTCGGTGCGCGTGTCGATGGAAGAGGTAGCCTCGTCAAGGATAAGAAGATCGGGGTGAACGAGCAGCACTCTCGCAATGCACAAAAGCTGCTTTTGTCCCTGCGAAATGTTTCCGCCGTCCTCGGTCATCACGGTGTCGTAGCCTTCGGGCAGGCGCATGATAAACGAGTGAATGTGCGCTTTTTTAGCCGCTTCGACAACCTCGTCCATGGTGGCGTCGGGCTTACCGTAGGAAATATTGTCGAACACCGTGCCTTTTTTAATCCAGGTGTCCTGCAACACCATTCCGAACGCACGGCGATATCCGTCGCGGTTAAACGAGCGGATCTCGGTGCCGTCCAGTCTGATTTCGCCGCTGTTCACGTCGTAGAATCGCATCAGAAGATTGATAAGCGTGGTCTTGCCGCAGCCGGTTGGACCCACTATCGCGATTTTCTGACCGCTTTTAACCGAAAGATTGAAGTTTTCGATAAGCGGGCGGGCGGGATCGTAGCTGAAACAAACGGACGAAAAATCCATGTTTCCGCAAACATTTTCGGGCGAAGGGAGCGCGCTCTCGTCGGGCAACTCTTTTTCTTCAAGCAGATCGAATACGCGTTTTGCTCCGCTCAGCGCGGTCTGAACTTCGGTTATTACGCCGGTAATTTCGTTAAACGGCTTGGTGTACTGGTTTGCGTAGGAGAGCGTGCAGGACAGTCCGCCCACGGTAAGGCTCGTCATGCTTATGCCGAAAACTACAGGGCTACTGCCCTGAATGACGATATATGCGCCCAGCGCCGCCACCGCAAGATAAATTATCGCGTTGATAAAGCGGGTGGAGGGGTTTATAAGCGCGGAGAAGAACGCCGCGTCCTGACCGTATTTTTTCATGCGTACGTTTACGTCGGCAAATTTTTCTTCCACGTATTCCTTTTTATTGAACAGGCGTATCATCTTCTGATTGCCCACCGTTTCGTTGAGCAGCGAACTCATTTCGCCGCGCGTTTTAGCCTGATTGGCAAACGAATCGTGACAGCCCTTTGCGATAAAGTACGCCACGAACAGCGATATGGGAGTGAGCAGAACCACCGCAACGGCGATAAGCCAGTTTTGCAGCAGCATGAATATAAGCGTGCCGATTATCGTGATTATTCCGGTAAACAACTGCTGAAAGCCTTGCAGCAGTCCGTCGGAAATCTGGTCGATGTCGTTTACGAGTACCGACAGCACGTCGCCGCGCTTGTGCGAATCGATAAAGCTTACCGGCACCGCGTGGATTTTGGCAAAGGCGTTTTTGCGAAGGTCGCCGATTGCGCGGTAGGAGGCAACGTTGATAAAGTACGAAGCCAGATACTGGAACAGGAACGCCGCTCCTATGCTTATGGCAAGCAGAATTATATAATAGGTTACTTTCTCGAAATCCACGTCGTTTACGCCGACTATGCAGTCAACCGCGTAGCCGATGATAACGGGCGCAAACAGCGTTGCAATCACCTGAAACAGCGAACATATAAGCGCGATTACGATAAACGCCACGTGAGGCTTGATGTAGCCGAGCAGCTTTTTTACGGTACGGTCTTTTGTCTTTACGCGTTTCATACTCTGTCCTCCTCGGCAACCTGAGAATTGTAAATTTCACGATATTCGGGGCAGGAAGCAAGCAGTTCGTCGTGTTTGCCCGCCCCCACTATCGCGCCGTCGTCCATCACCAGAATAAGATCCATTGCCTGCATGGAAGTGGCGCGCTGGGAAATGACCACGGTGGTCATGCCTTGGCAGTCTTCCCGGAGCGCTTTTCTGAGCGCCGCGTCGGTTGCAAAGTCCAGCGCCGACGAACTATCGTCCAGAATGAGAATATCCGGCTTTCCCACGAGCGCGCGGGCAACGTTGAGTCGCTGTTTCTGACCGCCGGAGAAGTTGTTTCCGCCTTCCACGACCGGCTCGTCCAGCCCGCCCGGCTTTTTGCTTACGAATTCGTACGCCTGAGCGGTTTTTATCGCGGCGATAAGCTCGTCGTCGCTTGCGGTGGGCTTGCGCCACAACAGATTGCTTTTAATCGTGCCGGAGAACAGCACCGATTTTTGCATGGCAAAGCCGATAAGCGCGTTCTTTTCGGCGGCGGTGTACTGCGACACGGGATGCCCGAACAGATTTATTTCGCCGTCCGTAACGTTGTACAAGCCCGCGATAAGCTGCACCAGCGTGCTTTTGCCGCTTCCGGTGCCGCCGACTATGCCGAGAGTCTGACCTTTTTCTATCGTGAAGTTGATGCCCGACAGAGTGTTTTTACTGTTGCCGGCGTATGCGAAGTCGAGATTTTTGACTTCGATTGCGGGCGCCGAATAGTCGGGATCGGCTCCGTCGCCGCCGAGACGGGACGAGGGAGTGGCAAACACTTCGTTTATGCGCTTTGCGCTTGCCGAAGCGCGGGAGAAAGTCACCACGAGGTTGGCAAGAACCGCAAGCGCTATCATTATCTGCGTGAGATAGTTTACGAGCGCTATTATCGAGCCCTGCGACAGATTGCCGTAATAAACCTGCTTGCCGCCCAGCCACAGCACGAGAATAACCGCAACGTTGATGATGGCGTACGACGCGGGATTGGTGAGATTGCTCACTTTCCCGATAGCAATCGAAATCGCGGTCATCTTGTCGTTTTTCTCGTTGAATTCGGCTTTTTCGCGATCGCCGCGGGAGAACGCGCGAATTACTCTCACGCCGTTAAGATTTTCACGGACCGAAAGAGACACGTCGTCTAAAAGTCCTCTCGCAACGCCGTAAGCGCGGAAAGAGTGCGACATGATGAAGTACAGAATAATCGCGATGAGAAGCGACGCGCCTATGAATATAAGCGAAAGCTTGGGCGCGATGGTAATCGCCATTATTATCGAGCCGATTACGACGAAGGGCGCGCGGGTAACCAGTCGGATAAACATCGCCACGCCTTGCTGGCACTGAGTGGTGTCGCCCACAAGCCTGGTCATAAGCGACGGCGCTCCGAATTTGTCCACGTCCGCCTGCGACAGCGTGTTAATGTGTTCGTACAAGCCTTTACGCAGGTTGGTGCCGAAGCCCATGGACGCGCGCGAAGCGAAGTATTGCGCAACCAGTGCGAATAAAAGACCCACCGCAGCCAGGACGAGCATATACACGCCGTATTTCGTCAGAAGCGAATAGTCGCCCGCTCTGCCGGCGGGTATCGCCTCGTCGATGATTTTTGCGACTACGACGGGCACCAGCAGTTCGAGAATAGCTTCTACAAGCTTGAACAGCGGACCGAGAATGGTTTTAACCCGGTAGCCTTTGAGATAGGAAAGAAGTTTAAGCATATTTTGCTCCGTAAGTTTACTTAGGCATAAATAATACCACATTCTAAGCTAAAAGTAAACTCATTTAACGCGTATGCGCGCGATAGGATTGACGAAAAGAGATAAATCTGCTATAATTTACACCGTAAAAGCGGAGGCTTACGATGACAGATAAAAAAATATTAAACTATTTCGATCTGCCCGGCGACAGTTACGAGTTGTCGCCCTACGGCAGCGGTCACATAAACGTAACGTACCTCGTTACGGGAGAGAATAACAAGTTCGTTCTGCAAAAGATAAACGACCGTATTTTTCCGGACGTGGACGGGCTTATGCGCAACGTTTCGTCGGTGTGCGATTTCAATACGGAGCAGGTGAAAAAACAGGGCGGCGACGTCAAACGTTGTTTAAGCCTTGTCCGCGCCAAGGACGGCGCAAGCTACGTTAAAACGGACGAGGGCTGTTTTCGCGTGTACAACTTCATCGAAAATACCGTCGCCATAAATATGCCGCTGTCGGCAGAGCATTTCGGCGAGGGCGGAAAATGTTTTGCCCGTTTTGCCAAAAATCTCGCTTCTTTCGACGCAAGCACGCTTATAGACGTCATTCCGCACTTTCACGACACCGTGCGCCGCGTGGAAAATCTCGAAAAATCCGCGGCAAACAACGCCGTGGGACGACTTTCGGAAGTAGAAGAGCTGTACGACTTCGTGCTGTCGCGCAAGCAGTCGGCAGGGCTTATTCTGTCCGGCATGGAAAAAGGACTTATTCCGCTTCGCGTTACTCACAACGACACGAAATTCAACAACCTTCTGTTCGACGCGCAAACCAAAAAGCCGGTTTCGGTAATCGACCTCGACACGGTTATGAAAGGCAGCATGCTGTACGACTTCGGCGACGCCGTTCGCACGGGCTGTAATTCCGCCGACGAGGACGAAGCCGACCTTACCAAGGTTAAATTTTTAAAAGGCTACTACGACGCGTTTGAAAACGCCTATCTCGGAGTGTTCGGCGACGGCATTACCGCAGAAGAAAAACGCCTGCTCGGTTTTTCGTCCATGCTTATGACGTACGAGTGCGGCGCGAGATTTTTAACCGACTATCTGGACGGCGACGTATATTTTGCCGTTCACAAGCCAAAGCACAATCTGCTGCGCGCGAAAACACAGTTCAAGCTGGTTGAAGAGATGGAAAAAGTCTTCGGTGCGATGAATAGTTATTCGGAGGCGAAATAATGGGATACAAGTACGAAATGCACACGCACGACCGCATAGGCAGTAAGTGCGGCAGCTTTACGCCCGAACAGCTCGTGGACACTTTTCTGTCGCAGGGCTACACGGGAATATTTTCCACCAATCATTTTTTCTGCGGAAACACGGCGGCGCCCGGACCGGAAAAAGAATGGAAGTACAGGCTTGAAAAATTCTGCGACGCCTATCGCGCGGTCAAAGCCGAGGGCGACAAGCGGGGATTGGACGTGTTTTTCGGCTTCGAGTACACCGTTCCGCATTCGCTCGACCCCATCGCCAACAACGCCGGCTGCGATTTTCTGGTGTTCGGCGTGGACGAAAAATGGCTGGAAAATTACGGCGGCGACGTCGAATCTTGCCCTACGAGGCAATATCTCAATCGAATACGCGAGGCGGGCGGAACCGTGATTCAGGCGCACCCCTATCGGCTGGAAGAGAGGTATATGGATCACATATGCCTTATGCCCGATTGCGTGGACGGCGTGGAGGTCATCAACACCAGCCCCAACACCATGGAAAGCAATACTCTTGCCCGCGTTTACGCCGATTATTACGGCTTTTTTCACACCGCGGGATCGGATATTCACGGCACGGACAGAAAACTTCTGGGCGTTACCGAACTGCCCGAAAAAGCGCTTGACGAGCGTGATTTCATGCGTATGTTGAAGGAAAGAAAACAAAAACTTTATATTCAGGCAAACCAAATGTGGAGGGAGCTTAAATGAAAGAAAACGAAAAAGACACTCAAAAACTCTACGCGCGCGAAGTGCAGAAACGCTACGAAAAAATGGGCAAGATAAAAGCCGACGTGGGAGCGGCGCCGCTCGTCTACACGATATTCGTGTACGCGTTTGCCGTGCTTGCAATATTCGGACTTCTGTTCGGCGTTATGAATATGGGATCGGCAAAAACGCTGGGAATAATTTCACTCTCGGTTGCCGGAGCCTCGGCAGTGCTGCTGGTTTTGATGTATTTCATCGCGTCGAGAAAAGGTCCCACGCGCTACGTGGAAGTCGCTATAAAATACGAGGGCAAATTTTTGCTGTTCCAGATCATCGACGAGCGCCACGTGATATTTTCCGACGGCGAATATACGCTGGAATACGAGAAAAAACAGGTTAAGGAGCGACCCCAGGGTATTCTTAATCCGCAATTGTCGTTCGACGCGCCGCTTTCGGCAACTTACGAGGCGGTTGAAAACAAGGGCATGAAAACTATTTACGTCGGAAAAAAGGACAGCGGAGACCCGAAAAAGCCGTACGTTTACAAAGTTTCCTGCGAGGGCAAATTCGTCACGGGCTTTAAGATGAACGGCAAAAGCGTCACTTTCGACGGAATAAACGAAAAAGGCGTAAGTCTGGGCATTCCGGCAATGCTGATTGACGAAATTCAAAGCAGAGGAACTTCGCTTCCCGCAAAAGAAATAGTGGTAAGCCAGAAATAATCGGGAGGGAATTTTTATGAAAAAAGCAGTCGTTTTTCTCGCAAACGGATTTGAAGAAATCGAAGCTTTGACGGCGGTGGACGTTTTAAGAAGAGCGGGCGTGTTCGTGGACACCGTTTCGGTGTGCGAAAAGCAAGTGACGGGCGCGCACGGAATTAAAGTTATTGCCGACAAAACCGAGGACGATTTCAATCCCGACGACTACGACGCGGTTGTGCTGCCCGGCGGTATGCCCGGAGCGAAAATATTGGGCGAATGCAAAAAAGTCGTGGGCTGCGCGGCAACTTTCGACGCTCGCCATAAAATCGTGGCGGCTATATGCGCGGCGCCCGCAACAGTACTGGGAATGAACGGACTCACCGAGGGCAGGCGCGTTACCTGCTATCCCGCCGATCAGTTCGTGCGCGTTCTGGAAGGCGCAACCTATACGGGTGAAGAACTCACCGTGGACGGCAACCTTATAACCGCCAACGGACCGAAAGCCGCAATGCGCTTTGCATTGGCGATTTGCGAAAAGCTGGGAGCGGAACCGACGTTTTAATTTTTCGGCAGTTGCGACGAATTCCGACAAAAAAACACCGGTTTTTACGCTGTTTCATAAATCGGTCACAAGATTATCATTTTATTGTCACCAAAAGGGAGTATCTTAATATTAGGATATGAAAATATCTCACATTTCTTCCTTTATTACGGCAACGGGCGCAGGCGAAAGCACGGCGCTCGTTGTTGTTTTAAAGCCGTGGCGGTATTTTGCCGCGTAAAAGCCGAAAAAAACGGCAAAATCGCCCGAAAACAGTTGCCTTTTTTGAAAATCGGACTATAATTATACCCGTATGCTTTTAAGGGCTTCTTAAAAGCGAAAAAAATTCAGGAGATATTATATTATGAGCGAAAACGAAAACAACAACGGAAAGAAAACCGGATTTGTCGAAGCCATCGACAATCTGCCGCTTATTCTCAAAATTTTATTCTGCATTCCCTGCCTGGACATTATATGGGCAATTTACCGCATAATCAAGGGCGTGGAAACCAACAGCGTGCTTCTTATAGTCGTGGGTGTGCTGTGGATTATCCCCGGCGGAATGATTTGCTGGATTGCGGACCTTATCACCGTAATTTTAAGTAAAGACAGACCTATTTTGTCCTGACGAATTTTTGTCGGCAAAACGGAAAAAATAAAGCAAAATCAAAAAATCGGTTCGGGAATGCTCCGCGCCGATTTTTTTTTACGCTCAAACGAGAAAAAATTTCTTGTCTTTTTCTCGTTCGTATGTTATAATTTTCGTATGAGCAAAAAAATCAAAGTAAAAAAATTTTACACGGGGCTGGATCAAGCCGAAATCGCAAAAAGAAACAAGCTCACGCTTATTTGTTCGATAATAGCCGCCGTGGTCGCAATTGCCGTGCCGTGCATGCCCATGCAGAATGGCTTTACGGTTTTGCACGATAAGTACGGGTTCGTCGTCTATTCGGTTTGCATTATTTTATGGGTCGCAAACGCGATAACCGCGGCGTATTGCCTCGTTTCGCACTTTACATTATATAAAATAAGATCGGAAATATACGAAAACCAAAAGCCCGCGCTGAAAGGCGACTGGCATACGTTCGGCGGAATAGAAATTCAGTTGGTTTTGTCCGGAGCCGTGCTGCTCGTCGAGTTATTTATGTTGGTGCGCTGGTTCGATTGGCAAACTCTTCTCGCGTCGTGCGTTGCCGCGTGCGGATTTGCAGCCGCGTTCGTCGTAAGAAAAACCACTTACGACTCGTTTAAAAATTTAAGCGAAACGCCGCCCGAAATAACGCCTGCGCAGGAAAACGCCGTTTCCGAGAAAGATAACGAAGCCGAAAAATCGACCGAAAGCGAAGAAGTGTCCGATTTTTACGACAAAGACTGATAAAACGAAAAGGTGAGGAAAATGTATATCGAAATAACCGAAAGGATAGAAAAGAAAGGCAAATGGCAGGTGGTCGTCTGCGGCGGAGGCGTGGCGGGCGTTGCCGCTGCGATAAGCGCGGCGCGTGCCGGCAAAAAAACTCTGCTCGTCGAAAAAACTCTGTCGCTGGGCGGACTTGCAACCAACGGGCTCGTAAACTATTTCGTGCCTATGTGCAACGGAAGAGGCAAGCAGATAATATTCGGCATGGCGGACGAAATGCTGCGCCTTGCAATGAAAACGAGCTGGACCACGGTTAAAGATTGCTGGAAGTACGACTATCCCGAAAAACAAGGCAGGCTGGACGGAAAGTTTTCGCCCGCCATATTCGCGCTTGCGCTGTCGGACATGGCTCAAAGCGCCGGCGTCGAAATTTATCTCGATACGATAATAAGCGGCGCGGACGTCGAAAACGGGCATGTAAACGGCATAATAATCGACAGTAAGTCGGGAAGAGAATATATAGAAGCCGACTATTTCGTGGACGCCACCGGCGACGCAGACCTATTGTGGCGCGCAGGCGTTCCCACGGTTACGGGCGGCAATTATTTTACCTATTACGCGTTCGGAATGAATTTCGACACCATGCGTTCGGCGCTCGAAAAGAAAGATATTTCGGCTGCGTACCGCTGGTATATGGGCGGCAGAGCCAATCTTTACGGCGGCGGTCAGCCCGAGGACAGACGGCTTTATTCGGGCGTTACAAAAGAAGACGTAACCGAATACGTGCTTGAAAATCAAAAATTACTGTACGAAAGTATTTCAAAAGAGGACAAAAACTCGTTCGACCTTACGCTTCTTCCCGTAATGCCGCAAATGCGCACCACGAGGCGTATCGACGGCGACGCGACTTTTTCCGAAAAGGACGCCTACGTGCATTTTTCCGACAGCGTGTGCGCTATAAACGACTTCGATCGCTGCGATTTTCTGTACGAAGTGCGTTTCGGAACGCTGGTTAAAAGCGGGTTCGATAACGTTATAACGGCGGGCAGAACGGCAAGCGCAAGCGGATACGGCTGGGACGTGCTTCGCGTTATTCCGCCGGCAATACTCACCGGTCAGGCTGCGGGCAACGCATGCTCGATCGCGATAGACGACGGCAGCCCGATTTACGCCGTCGATATCAAAAAACTGCAAAGCGTTATGGAAAAACAGAACTGCCCCGTGCATTTCGACGACGCGCTCGTGCCGAAGGATAAAACCAAAATAGAAAAAGGCGAAGATAATGGACACATTTGAGCTTAGCGACGACAAAGTGAATATGCCGTCCGACAGAGTGCTTAAAAAGAAAGATCTCATTCTGCCCGACGAGAAAATATTCGTCGGCTATTTCAAAGGGCATTCCGCGCCGCACGCTCACGACTTTATCGAGCTTGTGTACGTGGTCGTCGGCGAAGCCACTCACGTTCACGACGGACGGGAAAGAAGAATAAAACCGGGCGACTGCTTTCTCATCGATATAGGCAGCCTGCATTCGTACAAGGACGATACCGGCGATTTTACGCTTATCAACTGCATTTTTCAACCGTCGTTTTTGTCGCAGTCGGTAAAGGACGACCAGATGTTCAAGTCGCTTGCCTGCAACGTGTTCATGGCGGTGGAAGGAGCGGAAAATCCGGGCGCAATATTCGTGGGCGCCGGCGCGGCTCCGGGTGTGCACGCGCTTCTCACACAGATGATAGACGAGCTTTCGCGCAAGCAAACAGGCTATCTCGAAGTAATGCAATCGCTACTGAAAGTCGTGCTTATCTATCTTTTCCGCGGATTAAAGCCCGATCCGCAGCCGCGAATGATAAAGGACGTCATCGAATACGTAGAGTCGGCTTGCGACAAAAAGCTGAACGTCGAAGCGCTCAGCGAGAGCATGTTCTTCTCTCCCGCGTATATAAGCCGCATATTCAAAAAGTACACCGGCAGAAATCTGTCCGACTATATCCGCGAAAAACGCCTGGAAAACGTGGCTAAAACGCTGGCGAAAAGCGACGACAGCATCGACGACGTGATTTTAGCCGCCGGCTACTGCGACAAAAAAAGTTTTTACGAGCAGTTTGCGCGCCGCTACGGCTGTACGCCCGGCGAATTCAGAAGAAGAAACCGAAATCAAAAATAAAGTACGATAAACCACCGTTTGTGCATAAAACCCCATTGTTTTTTTGCGCGAGCGGTGGTATTATTTTATTATAAAAAACAAGGAGAAAATTATGAACACGTTATATCCCGCAAAATTCCTGAAACTAAATTTCGGTCGCACGACCGAGGCGGTCGAGCGTTACGGCAACGCATGCTCGTATTTCCGCAAAGAATTTGCTTTGTCCGGCAAAAAAGTAATTAAAGCCGAGCTTATGGCAACAGCGATAGGCGTTTTCAAAGCGTATATAAACGGCGTCGAGGCGGACGACGACTACATGTCGCCCGGATTTACCGATTACCGCAAGCGTATTCCGTGGTGCCGTTACGATATAACCGACAAATTGCAGAAAAACAACGCCGTGGTGATTGTAGCCGGCGACGGTTGGGCGGTCGGATATATGGGCAACGGCATGTACCGTCAGAACTATTATCGCGACGTTTGCGTCTGCGCGAAAATAGTAATTTATTACGAAGACGGCAGCCGCGACGAAATACTTTCGGACGAAAGCTGGCTTGCAGATACCGACGAAATCGTGCGCACCGATAACTACATGGGCGAGGTTATCAACCATACGTATTCAAAAAACAAGAACTTCTATCTGCCCGGATACGATTATAAAGAGGGCAATTGGAGAAAGCCCGAGTGCGTAATGTGGGGTATATTCTACTCGTGTTTAAGCGAGGAAATCGCGCCGAGAATAAAGGTTATGCACGTTTTAACGCCCGAAGTCATCGCGAAAAACGACCGCTTCGTCCGCTACGACTTCAAACAGAACATGGTGGGTGTACTGCGCGTAAAAGTCAAGGGCGAGCGCGGAACCAAAATAGTCGCGCGCCACGCCGAAATGCTGGAAGATGACGGCACTCTGTACACCGAAAATCTGCGTAAAGCCGAGGCAACCGACACGTTTATTTTAAGCGGCGAGGGCGAGGAAGAATTCCGTCCGCTGTTCACTTTCCACGGTTTCCGCTACGCCGAACTGCGCATTACCGGCAAAGCCGAAATTCTGTCGGTAAAGGGCGAAGTCATGTATTCCGCGCTCGGAAAGACCGGCGAATTTGCCTGCTCGGACGAAATCGTAAACCGCGTTTATCAAAACGTCGTGTGGGGTCAACGCGGCAACTTTTTAAGCGTTCCCACCGACTGTCCGCAGCGCGACGAGCGGCTGGGATGGACGGGCGACGCGCAGATTTTCTGCGGAACGGCTATGTTCAACATGGACTGCGAGAAATTCTACAAAAAATATATACAAGACCTTATCGACAGCAGCCGCGGCAACGGTACGATAGGCGGAGTCGCTCCGCACGTTCCGCACACGACGTACGACGACGAGGAGTGCCACATGCCCGATTGCGCGGGCTGGGCGGACGCCATGGCGGTAATCCCGTACGAGTACTATCTTATGTACGGAAACGAGCAGGATCTTCGCGACCGGCTGTACTTCGTCAAGAGTTATATAAAGACCTGCGAGGATTGGAGCGACGACTGCATCCGCCCGTCCGACCCCAACTGGGGCGACTGGCTCAACGTGGACTGCTACAC
>CAKQJJ010000004.1 GCA_934247335.1 uncultured Clostridia bacterium
GCTTCCATTTGAGCGAATTGTTGATAAACACGTCGCCGGCGCCTTCCACCATCGAATAGATTTCATTTACGCCCGCTTTTTTTGCAGCGGGAACGCCCAGAGCGTTGGGCTTCATTGCAAACGCGAACACGACGTCCGGCTTTTTGCTCTCGATAATCGCGCGGTATTTCTTTTTGAGCGCAAGCACTTTCAAGGGGTTGGTGCTGCGATTGCTGTCGCCCACCGATATAAAATCCACGCCGAGCGGCTCGATTTTGTCGCGGTACAGGTCGTCGAAGCACACAACAGACACTTCGCAGCCCTCGTTTTGCAGAGCTTTTATAAGCTCCTTGCGGAAAGTAAGCACGTTTTGCGACGAAACGCAGATAAGCATGATTTTTCTGCCGTTTTCGGCTTGCCGTTCGGGCTGTTCTGCGGCTACGGTCTCCGCCGACTGAACGGTTACGGTTGCGGCAACTTCGGACAGATCGGAAGGCGCGGCGCTGACGGCGTCGTTTTTATGCATTTCGCCCGTGCCGCCCTCGACAACGCCGTCGTGGTGCAACACCTTGCCTATCGTTCCGAAAAAGCACTTGCAATCGAAACCGAAACCGAGTTTTTCAACGTATTCGCCGTCCAGCCTTGCCTTTTCGGCAATTTCCAGCTCGTCCCTGCCGTTAATCTGCGCCCAGCCGGTAAGACCGGGGCGAACGTCGTTTGCGCCGTATTTGTCGCGTTCCTCGATAAGGTCGTACTGATTCCAAAGCGCCGGGCGAGGTCCTATTATCGCCATTTGTCCTACGAAAATATTAAAAAGCTGCGGAAGTTCGTCAATGCTCGACTTGCGTATAAAACGCTGCCAGCGGCTTAAAAGGCTTTCGGCGTTTTTAAGCTCGTGCGTGGGCGTGTCGTGCGGCGCGGAAACGGGCATGGAGCGAAATTTGAGTATGGTAAAATATTTTTTGTGCAGTCCCACTCGTTTTTGTTTGAACAGAACAGGTCCGGGCGAGTCGATTTTTATTATTATCGCCACGATAAGCATGGGAAGAACGAGTATTATTATCGCAAGTCCCGACAGCAGAATATCGATAAATCTTTTGAAAAAGTGTTTGTACATATGTATAAAGTCCTTCGAGGCGTTGCCTGCCGACGATTTGAACGGAGAAAAACGCGCCTTCTACCGCATTTTATCGTATTATAACACATTCGCACGCATTTTTCAAGTATTTTGTTGCAATACGGCGTTTTGACAACCGAACGGAATAAAAAACGGCGCGATTTTCGGTTTTTCGCGGCTTTTCGGGCATAAAAAAACGCCCGCCCGAAAAAACGGACAGACGTTTATTTTTCAGATATTGTTCTTCGTTATCAGCCGAGCAGGAATTCGCCGAGCTTGCAAGCGCCTGCGATAAGCGCGCAGATAGCGGAAACGATTGCTCCCCAACCGAGCTTCATGCTGTCTTTGGAAAGATCGAGAAGTTTTTCGATTGCGTTGTCGCTGACGTGAGGAATCGTATAGGTGATTACCATAAACAGGAATACGCCGGCAACGATAAAGCAAGCGGTGGTGATAAGCGTGAACAGCTTTGCGTTTTTACCGCTGAGCATTTTGAGAACCGAGAACACGATTCCGGCTGCAAGCAGAATAAGCGATAACAGGTTCATAAACGAAAAGTCAAACATGGCTTTGGTATAACTGAGACCGCGATAAGATATCGTTTCGGTATAACCGAACATTGCCTGGAAAAGGGTATACGTCGCAGGATCGTCACCCGTGCCGTAAACGATTGCGGGCGCAAACATAAAGCCGATCGACGCCAGTGCGAGCAGTATTGCCGCAAATCCGGCGTACTTGGTTACAGAATTTTTCTTTGCCATTTTTTCAATAGTCCTCCTTGGGTTTTTGTTTTTTCAGCCTTTAAGCTTAAACCAATTATACAATATGTTCAAAAAAAAGTAAAGCGATTATCGCAGGGAAAAAAATAAAATTATTCGATACCGATAAAGCTGCAAGCGTTGTCGGCAACGCGCGAAGCGTACCCTATAAACTCGTAAATATCGCGTTTCGAGTCGTCCGGGCGCTGTTTTTTCCACTCAAAATACGAATCTATTATGCCGTTCATGAACATTCTTGCCGAATATTTCTCGAATTCGGTAAGCTTGCGCTGTTTCTGCTCCACTTTGTTTATAGTATTTTCCGTAAACCATTTGCGTATTCCGTTAAGCGCGACGGGATTTTCGGACGAAATGAATTCGCGGTACTCCTGCGGAAGCGCGTGATAGGTGTGCGAGATATGAATAAACATATCGGTTACCGAGCGGCGGATAGCGGCAAAATCCACGCCCTCGAACTGCTCGGCGGCGAAATCGGTTATGTCCGCCCATATGTCCTGAACCACGTCGTACACCGAAGAATAATGATTGTAAAAGGTGGCGCGCTGAATAAGCGATTGCGTGGCTATGTCCGACACGCTTATTTCGTCGATATTTTTGCTTTTCAGCATAACGGCGACGGTCATTTTGATCAGATTGCGCGTTTTGAGTACTCTTTTGTCCATTATGTTTCTCATTGGTCAGTCCTCTTTTGCAAAAATAATATCGGTTTACCCTCATTATTTATTAGACATTTTCTTCTCTTTGTATTATAATATACAACTGTACAATATGTCAAGAAAAAAGGAGCGTTTATGAACAATTATTTTGAAACCGAAGCCCGCGTTGACGCATCGAGAACGGACACTTTGTTCCGCCTGTCCTTTCTCGGCATGCTCGAACTTATCGAAGACGCCGAAACCATGCACACGGGCGAAATGAACGTGGACGCACCCACGCTTTACCGAAAAGACGGGGCGTTCTGGGTGATTACGCGCAATTTTCTGCACATAGAACGCGCTCCCGTATGGGAAGAAAAACTGGTTGTGGGCACCTATCCTCTTCCGCCGTCGCTTATGCGCTGCGAGAGGCAGAATTATATTAAAGACGGAAAGGGCAATCTGCTGGTTACAAGCAAAACCGAGTGGTGCGTTTTAGACGCGAAAACGCGGAAATTGCGCCCGATTTCAAGCCTTACGTGCTATCCGAAAGAACTCGAACACAAAAAAGAACGCGTGCTTGCCTCTGCTATTTCGGAAAAAGAGCCGATTTTTTCGGAGACGGATCTTAAATTTACGCGCGTAGTGCGCTGCTCCGACCTCGATTTCAATCATCACGTGAACAACGCAAAGTACGTCAATTTTATTTACGACTGCTACCCGTCCGAATTCTGGGAAAAAATCGACGTTTCGGATATGAGACTTGACTATCTCAACGAATGCCGCGAAGGCGAAACGCTCGAAGTTTATTCTTCCCAAACCGAAACGACCGACGAAAGCACCGGAAAATCGCGAAAAACGGTGTTTTTCCTGGGCAAAACCGCGGAAAAGAAAATTTTCTCGGCAATTATCAAAACGAGATGAGAGAGGATGGCTAAGGATATTAAGTCCCTCTATAAAGCATAAAAATTCGCGGCGGTATTGACAAATATGCCGCACGCCGAGTGAGAATAACACAAAAATTTAAAAAAATAAAAACGGAAGCGAACGCACTATGCTCCCGTTTTTATTATAGTCGGCAATGAACCGCTGCCGCTATATCGCCATTATATCGGCGTTTTCGGATTTTTTAGAATTATAATACGGTTACAACCGTTCCGTTAACGATAAGCGTCGCATTTGCATTCCAATCTTCCGTGTCAAGCAAAAGGGCTTTAACGTTTTCGGCAGTAATGGGAGTACCGTTTTTGGTGCAATTGGTGATAGTTATCGTATACGCGTCGGATCCGCCTGCATTGAGCTTATATCCGACAGAAGTAAACTCGCAGTTCGTAAGCTTGGTTTCCGAATACGGACGGAGATACTGATATGCCTTTAAGCCGAGTTTGCAATTATCGAAAGAAACCAGTTTGATGCCGCTCGTGTACGAAGTCCAACCGTTGAGAGTCGAATCTTTAATCGTGAGAGTCGAACCTACAACGGCAGAGTCGATATTGAAAGTATATCCGGCAATATCGAGAACGCAATTGTCTATAACCGAATCTCCGGACAAGCTCCAGAACTGAATACCGCGGAAAGCTTTGGTTATCTTCGTGTCTTTGAAAGTAGTACCCGTATTATTGCTTCCGGTAGAAACGGTGATTGCAATATTGCCGTCGCCTTCGTAATTTACGTTTTCGATAGTGGTATTGTTTCCGCTTATGTTAAGCGTTCCGCCGGTACCTGCCGAACCGCTTCCTTTAATGGTCATATCCTTGATAGTAACGTTTTCTTTATTGACGGTCATTTTATCCGCATTAACGGTAGTTTTATCAATTCCCAATCCGGTGATGGTTACGCCGTTTCCGATTTTGGTAGTGCTATCAATATTACTTTCTTCGGTTATAGCTACGGTTGCGCCATCTTCGCCTAACTTATCGTTAAGGTTTTCGCCGGCAAAAGTCACGGAAGTAAACTCTTCGGCGTTGTTAGTCGTGTCGATATTTGCCTGTACGGCTTCGACAACGAAAGCAATCGTAAGCGAAAGATCCTGATACTTATTGCCTGCAGTTCCGGGCAGTTCGACTACGGCGGTTACTTTTTTGCTTTCGGGAAGTTCGGCATATGCGGTTTTATAAGCAACGGTCACGCTCGTTTCGGTATCGGTAACGGTTTTTGCGTTCATTTCGTCGAAAACGAAATTCAATCCTTCGAACAAAACAAGCGCATCTCCGTCGTACGCCTCGCCCTCGCTGCTAAGAAGCGTATAGCCGTAACGGTACAGAGTGGAAACGTTGCCCTCATTGGTAATGGTCAATTCCACGGTAGCCTTGTCGCCGGGCGTAATTCCGTTTATCTGCAATTTTCCGCCGTTAATCGCTGCCGTTCCGCCGTTTTTGAAAGCGTTTTCGGTTGCGGCGTTTTCCTTGTTTGCAACGCTGCCGTCGGCGTTAAGAGTCGTGGGCGAATACAAAGTAAATCCCGTAACTTCCGCCGTTACTTTGACGGTGCCGCTGGTGACTGCAATGTTCACGTTTGCTTCGCCGGTGAAGATTGCAAACGTTGCGCCCGTAATCAGGCTTACGCAAAGTGCAATGCTAAGCAGCGCGCCGACAAAGATTTTGCTTTTAAAAAGCTTTTTCATTGTTCTTTTTACTACTCCTTTTTTTAGTTTTTTGTCAAGTTCATCGATTTTTTATCCGGTTCATAGAATAGCATATTCGATGAACTAAATCGCTAATTATAATACCACAAGAATAACTTATTGTCAAATAAATTATACGGCAAAACAAAAAATAAATGTGATTTTTTTATTGTTTGTTCGCATTTTTATACACATGCGTCGTTACGAATTCATCGAATATGCTATTCCATGAACTGTTTTTATTTTTTGCGGAGTTATTTATTTTCGGGGAAAGTACGGCGAACAAGGCGGGCGAACGCAGTTCGCCCCTACCGGAATACGGATATCCCATACCCCCGTAGGGGAGACCTGCGGTCTCCCGCCAAACAATCCCACCGTCTTCTCGCTGTCGCTCGAATCCACCTCCCTTGCAAAGCAAAGGAGGCTTTTTAAGAAGTCGAAAGTTTGTGTCATAATAATTACCAAATACCGTAGGGCGGGGGCTTGCTCCCGCCGTATACCCACCACCAAATAAATCGCAAAATAAAATTTATATTCGCATACGTACAAAAAAACGGAACGCTCTTTCGTTCCGTTTTCTATTGTCGTATTGGCAATTTGTTCTGCCGTATTTGCTTTCTATATTATATTGTGGCTATTACGATTAGGCAAAAATTATTTTGCGTTTTTCTCGTCGGCATAGCTGTCGAGTTCGTTTTCCACGCCGTTTTTTCCGCGGAGCGAGAAAATGAAGTTCCTCTTTTGTTTGAGTTTTTCGGCGCGCAGACGGACGGACAAACGGAATTCTTCCATTTTGACCACCACGTCGTGATCCTTTGCCCACTTGCGTATGCGAGAGACGACGTGGAACGAATAGCACAGGTCCAGCACGAAAATTCCGAAACACGCGCCGGTGAAGAACGCGAATTCGGGATGTTCGCCGACAAATCTGGCAAGCATAACCATAAACGGATGCACGCCGAAGTAATACGCCGCTCCCGCCAGTCCCCACAAAAGCGTGAAAAGCGGGCAGATTATGCCCTGAATATTGCCTTTTCTGTCCGAATAATCCCAAAGTTTAACTTTCATTCCTTTGATGAAAATAAGACCGGTGATATATTCGATAAGCGTCATAAGCACGGTGATGAGGGCAATGACGAATACCGCGCGCCACACGGCGTTTTCGATAAACGAATAGTCTATCGAACAGATGAGATACAGCGTCAGCACGCCCGTTCCGTACAGCGGCAGGCACGGACCCGCCAGAAAGCCCGGATTTATCCATTTTTTGTGGACGGTGCGTCGGAAAATAAGCTCGATAACCCAACCGGTAAGCGCACCTATAAAGAATATAGTGGCGATTTGCACGAAAATAATCATTTTTTGAATTTCTCCGCAGTTTCGATTAACATTTTCTCCATTTTTTTCATGCAGACTTCCTGTTTAAGGTCTTCGCCTGCGAAATCCGCATACTTTTTGGAATATTCCGCTCTTTTTTCGGGGTGGTCGATCCACCAGTCGATTTTGTTTGCAAGGTCTTCGGAATTGCCGTTTTCAAACAGACTTTCGGGGCAGAGCGCGTACGATTTGGTTGCGCATCTGTCCGAATTACAGATAATCGGAACGGTGCCGCACGCGATGGCTTCGAGACAGCTTATTCCCTCCGCCTCTATCTCGGCTGCGTGAACGTACAGATACGCCTGGTTGAGAAGCTTTACCATATCGTCGCGCGAGAAGAAATTCATTTCGGCGTTGATTCCGGTTTCCTCTATCTGTTTTGCGAGAGTTTCTTTCAGCGGTCCGTCGCCGGCGAGAATTAGTTTTATTTTGTCCTTATATTTAGACTTCGCGACTGCGTCTATAAGCACTTTGTGCGACTTTTCGCGCGAGTATCTGCCGGTGTAGACGATGCGGATAAGCCCGTCGTCCGGCATATCGACTTTTTCGGGGTGAAAGCGGTCGTTTACGCCGTTGCTGATGACGTAGCCGTTGGTGGCTCCGTACATGTTTTCGTTGAGATCGCGAAGATACTGAGTGGGATAATGAACGGCGTCGCATTCTTTGTAAACCGAATGGAAATAGTCGTACACTATTTTATTGGTGAGCTTGGAATTTTTCAGAAAAACGTGCGACGACAGATTTTCGGCAAGAAAATGAAAGCCCGTGGATACGGGAATACCCTTCTCCTTTGCCACTTTTATCGCCTTTTTGCCCAGCGTGAACGGAAGCATGACGTGCACTACGTCCGCTCCTTCTATCGCGGCAAGCACGGTTTTGTCGTCCGCCTTTGCCAGCGAAACGCCGTTACGCTCGACGTAGCCGTTAAACACGCCGAACGAGCGCGTGGGCACGACGAAATAGCCTTCTAAATCCTTTTTGGTTTTATCGGGGCAAAGCACGCGTACTTCGTGTCCTGCCTTTTTGAGATAGCGTATAAGGTTCATCGCGGCAATCGTGGTGCCGTTGTTTTCCTCGCCCAATACGTCACATACTATCGTTATTTTCAACTTTATTCTCCTTTATATAGGTATTATACCCGTAACTCTTCTGTTTTTCCACCGTTTCCACCATAAAAGCGTGAACGGCGTTGCGAAGTTCGGTTTTGTTTTTATAATTTTCGGGATAAAACGGATCGGAAAGCGTCACCGTAATATACGGCTTTTGATTTTTCAGCACTTTTCGCTCGCGATAGGTCACGACGAACGCTACCACAGGTTTTTTAAGCTTTAACGGATAGGCAAACGACGCGTCCGAGAACTCGCGTATGCCGTTGTAGTACGGCCAGATATGCGCCTCGGGATAAATGGCTACGACGTTGCCGTCCTCGGTGAACTTTTTCATTGCGGACAAAAAGTTTTTCATTCCGCCTATATCCGACGGAAGCGGCATTCCGCCCGCCATGTGCGCAACCAAACCTACGACCGGAATGGAAACCGCGTCGGCGTTTACCACGACGTGCACTTTGTGCGGAAAACACGCAAGCGTGGGCGAAAAAGCGTCGCCCCAGCCCTGAGTGTGGTTGCCGTACAGGAAAAACCCGGTTTTCTCGTCGGTGAACTTCTTTATGGCTTTGCGATTTTCGATGCGCAAGCCGTAGCCGAATTTCATGCTGAGATAGCCTATCGGCGTTGCAAGCAGCCTGTACACGACGAACGCGCCCGCGTTCCAGACGGGATTTTTGGTGACGTATTTGTACTCGGCGTCTATTTTTTTCTTTTTAATCTTACCGTTGCTTCTTGCGAAATCGTCGTTAAGCTCGTCCGAATAGACGAAAGTTTTGCGTCCCACAGTCCGTTTTCTCCTTTGCATATTCTTACATTTTTTATTGTACCACAAAAAAATAAACTCCCGCTAAACAAAAGCGAGAGTTTTTTTGCTTTGGTTTTTTATCCGAAATTACACGTTTTTTACGCGCGGATAAGTTTTTTGATGTATCTGCGCTCTTTAAGCGAGATTTTGCCGTTTTCCCGAACGAAACCTTTATCTTCAAATAGTTTTCTTTTTACAATCCGAAAAAATCGTTAGGCGTAATATCAAACGTCTTGCAAATGGCGTTAATGCTGTCGTAAGTCGGTTTTTTTCTTCCCAACAACCACTGGCTTACGGTGGTTTGATTTACCCCTATCAAATCGGCAAACTTTTGCTGACTTAAACGCTTATTTGACATAATATCTTTTATAGCGTCTACGTATGCATAATCGTTGTTTTGCGTATTCATGAAAAAATTATATTAAAAACCAGGTCAAAAGTCTTGACATAGGTCAAAAAACCTGATACAATATAGTCAAATTAAAATATATAGGATGCAATATGTCTGATAAACATAAAGCTTAAGGAGATATTAATGAAAAGATTTACAAAAATAGTGTCTTGTATGTTAGGTATAGTACTTTTATTTAACGTTACAGCTTGCGGAACGACTAAATGTTCACACTCTTACTCAAGTGAAATTACCAAAGCCTCAACTTGTAAAGAATCCGGCATTAAAACTTATACTTGTAGCATTTGCGGTGATTCCTATACCGAAGAAATCGCAAAATTAGCTACTCACTCTTATACAAGCAAAGTTACCAAAGCCGCAACCTGTAAAGAATCCGGCATCAAGACTTATACTTGCAGCGTTTGCGGTGATTCCTATACCGAAGAAATCGCAAAATTAGCTACTCACTCTTATACAAGCAAAGTTACCAAAGCCGCAACCTGTAAAGAATCCGGCATCAAGACTTATACTTGTAGCATTTGCGGTGATTCTTATACCGAAGAAATCGCAAAATTAGCTACTCACTCTTATACAAGCAAAGTTACCAAAACGGCAACTTGTAAAGAATCCGGCATCAAGACTTATACTTGTAGCATTTGCGGTGATTCCTATACAAGCATTATCAACAAAACCAATAATCACAATTGGAAAGATGCCACATGTTCTGAAGCAAAAACATGCACTATATGCAACACTACAAGCGGCGTTCGTAACCCTTATGCTCACACTGGCAATAGAGTATGTTCTATTTGTAAAAAAAATTATTACAATGCACTGAAAGACTATATTTATTTACACGGTATACAAAAAACAACATCTGAAGGTAAAGAATATTGGTTAGTTAAAAATAGTATTTATTTTTCCGGACAGTTCTACGAATTGAATTTTGAATATGATCTTAATAAAGTATCATGCTCAATTGTATATAATAAATGGACATGGTTTAACTTATTTTTGCAGGATTCTTCAGGAATTTATTCCTATGCTTATTGTGATTTTGCAGGTAATACGTTTGATTCATTAAACGGAACACTAACGGCAAAAAACATAACAAAAAACACGACAAAACTGCCATACGATAAAATTACTTGTAATGATGGATATCATACAAATGATTATATCCAATTAAAAAGTTGCGAATACCTTAAATTGTTATTAACAGCTTTAAATAGCTTTATGGCAGATAAAAATTTAGAAATAGGAACAAAGCACTTCGGATTCACAAATTATCCAAGCAATGGAAATTGATTCACTCTACAAAATACACACTTAACACTAAGAAAAAAGTCATCGTATATGGAAATTTGGTTACCAATAATTATTCCGTCTTCAGTTTCAATAATAGGCTTTATTGTTACAATTTTTACAACGAACAAGCAATTTACAAATAGAAAAAAAGAGCAAATTATTGAAAAACAAAGCAAATTATACTTGAACTGTTACAAGGAAATCGAAAAGATTATAACTTCACCTGAAAGCATATTTACTGAAAACTATTATGAAAGCATTTTGTTGTTTAAGCCTGAAATGAAATTAGTTGCCTCAAATTCTACGCTTAGTGCATATAAGAATTATTTAAAATTCGTTTATGAATATCTAGAAAAATATGATACTTTTTATCAGCAAAACGATCCTGCCGCAGATGATAGAAATATTGAGGTTATAATAAACGAAGATACCGGAGAAAGAGATGAGTTATTGCATTTAACAGAGCAGGATTTTCTGCAATTTGAAAGTCGGTTAAAAGACTACAAACGTAAATATTGTCCCAATATTTTAGATATTCAAAAGCATTTATCATTGCTTTTGAGATCCATGAGAAAAGATCTATCAAATGAAACTATTGGAAATGATATTATAGAATAAACAACATTTTCCACCGGCATTGCCGGTGGTTTTTTGCTTTGTTCTTTTCTATAAAAAACTCCCGCTAAACAAAAGCGAGAGTTTTTTTGCTTTGGTTTTTTATCCGAAATTACACGTTTTTCTACGCGCGGATAAGTTTTTTGATGTATCTGCGCTCTTTAAGCGAGATTTTGCCGTCTACGGTTGCGATAAGCAGGCACATGGAAATAATATCTGCGCGAAGATCGTCGTCGGCAGCGGCTATTATTTTCATCATTTCTTCGGTATACTTGCCAACCAGTTTTCTTCCTTCCTTATCCGCCTCGAACGACTGCTTTATGCTTGCGAAGTCGAAATCGTCGCCGAACGCGCGAACCAGCGAGGGATACATGAACAGGTATTCGCGCTCGTCGATAACGCCGTCGGATACGATGGAACCGATAATGAACGCGGCAATGGTTTCCTTGGGTTCAAGCCCTTCGATATTCATAAGCGACAGGCGGGCAAAGGTTTTTACCGCCTTTTCGGTGAGCATTGCGCCTTTCTCCACGGGGGAAAGCTTTTCGTATTCTTTGCACAGTTTTGCGAAATCAAACATAGTTTTTTATCTCCTTTAAATTATTCCTTAGTTTAGCATTTTTGCGTTTCGTATATTTATTCTTATCCGATTACAGCGGCAAATCCTTTTTGTCGAAGCGCATTCCGCCGATAATATAGCCGGCAAGTCCCGCGACGGCGAGAATTGCGAACTTCCAGATGAAAGCGCTCGTGCCGTCGATTATCGAAATTACGTCGAACAGTGAAATGACGGTTACATAGTTGAACGCATTGAGCGAAGCCAAACGAACGACCGACGGGATGATGGGGCTGCCGAACAAGCCGAGCATTGCCGCAACCAGAGCGAATATACTCAGTCCGCCGCCGATTGCCATCGAACGCTTGCTGCGGTCGAACCAGCAGGAAGTGAGGAAGTTAAGACCGGACAGGCACAGAAGCACGCAGAACGCTCCGACATTGAGCAGGACGAGTTGTCCGTAAGTCAGCGAGATATCCTCGGTTACGAGAGCCAGGCACACGCAACCGGTTGCGGTGGTCAGGCAGAACATGAGGAAGAGCGAACCGATGAGGTAAACCGCCTGAGTGAACACGACCGTTTTACGCTTGGTGGACGTAGACAGTACGTACGCCATGGAACCGGTATCGACCTGACCTGCGACGAGGTTGTTTGCAGCCATAATCATATAGATGATGGGCAGCAGCAAGCCTGCGAGTTTGTAGAATATCGAGCCGACTACCAGGCTGAACAAATCCATTTCGCCCACTTCTTTGAGCGCTTCGGACACGGCTTCGGGCAGCGAACTCAGCAGCGACGAAGCAATCTCGTTTTTAAGTTCGGCTTCCTTTGCGGCAACCGCGGTTTCGTAAGCGGCTTTATCGGTGATATTGCCTTCGGAATCGGTATACTTTTTGGTGATTTCGCCCACTTCGTATTCGAGACGGTTGCGATAGGTGATTTCGCCGGTTATCGCGATATCCTTTACTTTTGCGTAATCGTAGCCGAACGACGCATATTTTGCCTCGTCCACGCCGTATCCGGACAGCTGACCGACAAGCGTTTTAACAGTTTCGTCGTTGGTCATGTTGTACGCGATGAAGTACGACGAGAGAAGTTCGGCGCGGTCTTCGCGGTATTCGGTTCTTTCTTTGGACGTGATATAGTCGTTTTTACCCGATACTATTGCCGCGGGAATACTTTCGGTAAGAGTGGTTACGTCGTATTTTGCGGGCACGGTTTCGCCCTTTGCTGCGATTTCCTGATAGTAACCTTCTACTTTTTCCACGCCCTCGGGATACAGTACGCACATGACGAGCGAGGAATATTCCTGAGCGTCCATGGGGACAGCCGATTCGCCTTTTTCTTCGACGATTTTTTTGTTGTATTCGTCCACTTTTTCAACCGCGTAAACGTTGAGATCGGTTACGGCGCGCTTGTAGGCGATTGCCACCGCGTTGTTTACGGTTGCGGGGCTTTTTGCCTGCCATGCCTGCATTGCCGCCGCATAAGCCGCGGGATCGCCGCCGCAGCCTTCGAGCGTGGGCATTTCTGCCTGCCAGCTTTCCACGGCTTTTACGAATTCCTTTCCGGCAGATCCGAACTTGGCGGTGTCGGGTTTAAGCGCGTTCCACGCCTGCATTTTTGCGGCGTACGTCTGGTCGGTGTCGGTTTCGGTACGGGTGGGCATATTTCCCAGCCAGGTGAGATAGGAAATGGTTTCGGTTGCGTTTTCCGCATACATTTCGTCAAACTTTTTCAGGCTGTCGGCGGAAAAAACGTAGTAGCTTATCGCGCGATTTTCAAAAGAAGCTTCCACTTCCTTTTTCACGATGGTATCCTGAATGGCGTTTTTGGTTTCGCCTATATTTCCGCTGCCGCTTATCAGCATGACGCACGCAAGCATGAAGCACACCGCAAAGGTGATTATCGCCCACATTACGCCGTTTGCTTTACACGACTGTTTGAATAATGCCTTACTGAACATTTTTTTCTGCCTCCTTTTTGTCGAATAATACTTGTTTGAAATGCTTCTCGAGCGTGTAGGGAATCTCGGAAACGAACTTTACGTTGTAATTTTTAAGCGTTTGCAAAAGTTTTCCGGTCTGATCGGCGGGAAGGTCGATCGTGTACTGATCGTACTGTTCCTGCGTTCTTATAATTTTGTATCCTTCCGATTTGAACCGCACGAAATCGTCGTGGCTTAAAAACTCTATCTTAAACTGTTTTACCTTGCGGTTGCGTATTTCGTCCATATCTGCGATATCCACGATATGTCCGTCGTTTATAAGCGCAACTCTGTCGCAGGTTTCCTCCATTTCCTCGAACATATGGCTGCTCATGAAAATGGTTTTTCCTTTCTTGTGCTCGGCTTTGATTATGTCGAGGAAGGTTACTCGCATAAGAGGATCCAGTCCTGTGGTCGGCTCGTCGAGAATTATTATCGGCGAATCGTTCATAAGCGCGGCTACGAGCGCGGTTTTCTGCTTCATGCCCTTGCTCATGCGCTTTAAGTTTGCGCGCGGATCGAGCTGCAATTTTTCGATAAGCTCGTTTGCGTACGACATATCTTTAAGTCCTAAAAATTCCGCCTGGCATTTGAGAAAGTCAATACCGGTGGGAAGATCGGGGAAGGCTATTTCGCCGGGAACGTAGCCTATGTTTTTAACTATTTCGCTGGAATGTTCCCAGGCTTCCTTGCCGTATACAGTAGCCGAGCCGCTCGTGGGTTTCAAAAAGCCCATGATATTTCGGATGGTGGTGGTTTTGCCGCTGCCGTTTGTTCCGACGAAGCCCACCATTTCGCCTTGATTTATGGTAAGGTCCACGTCGAAAATGCCTCTTCCCATGCCGTAATCTTTGGTAAGCTTGTTAAGTTTTATAACTTCGTTCATTTAAGCGCACCTCCGAAATCTTTGTCCTCTTTGTAGAACTTCATGAAGTAGTCTTCAAGGCTTTCGCGTCTGTTGGAAAAGGCAATCGGGTCGAACTCGGACAACAGCGAAATGAAAGCGTTGAGGTCCTTGTCGTCCACCGACAGGTAGGCGGTCTGCCCGTCGACTTTTATCATATTTGCCGAAGGAAGAGAAGAGATTCTGTCCTCAAACGTTTTCTCGTCCGCCTCGCTCTTAAAGCGCACGTCGTAATATTTCTTGGACGCGTGTTTAAGGTCGTCGGCTACGAACTGGCTGACCAGTCTGCCGTCCTTTATTATCGCTATGCGGTCGCACGTGGAGTCGATTTCCGAGAAGATATGGCTGGACAGGAGAATGGTCTTGCCTCTTGCCTTTTCCTCGTGAATATATTTTACGAATACGTCCTGCATTACGGGGTCCAAGCCGCTGGTGGGTTCGTCGAGAATAAGCACTTCGGGGTCGTGCATAAACGCCGTTACCACCGCAAGCTTACGCTTTACGCCCAGGCTCATGCGCTTGGTTTCGCCGCGAAGCACCTCGTCGCTCAGTTCGAACATGTCCAGCATGCGTTTTAGTTGCGCCTCGTTTTTCACGCCCTGCATATCCTGCATCATACGAATGAATTCGTATCCGGTCAAACCTGCGGGCAACGCGATTTCGCCGGGAATGTAGCCCACTTTACTTAGTATTTCGTAATACTTTTTGAAAGTGGGTTTGCCCAAAATGAGCGTTTCGCCGCTGTCGGGTTTGGAAAATCCCATCAGGTGACGTATCGTGGTGGACTTTCCCGCGCCGTTCGGGCCCAGAAAGCCGAACACTTCGCCTTTGTTCACCGCAATGCTGACGTCGAACACACCGCGTCCCGAGCCGTAATCTTTTGTTAAGTTGTTGACTTCGATGACGTTCATTTACTTGCTCCTTGAAAATTTTTTATTCAAATTTATTCAACACTGTTGACATTTGAACAATATTGAATTATAATTATTTTCGGAAAAAACACAAGCACAATTTTATCGTCATTGTTGAAATTTCAACACCGTTGATAAAATTGTATAAAGGCGGCACGAATGAAAGTACAAAACCTCAACAAATCGTCACAAAAAACGCGCAAACTTATTAAAACGGTGTTTGCCGAGATGCTTTCGGAAAAGCACGAACTGGGCAAAATCACGGTCAGCGAACTTGTAAAACGCGCGGACATCAATCGCGGGACCTTTTATTCGCATTACGACGACATATACGCGGTTGCGGAAGATTACGAAAACGAACTCGTGGAAAACTTTTTCAGCAACGCCGAGCTTATCGCCTCGACCAACGCGGAAAAATTTATCGATTCGTTTTTTGCGTACGTAAAGCAAAACGACGAAAATTATCGCATGCTGTGCAAGTCCGACGACTTTCTTTTAATGGCAAAAAAGCTTACTCATCTTGCCGTGAATAAGCTTACGGAATTGAGCCGCGAGGACAAGCGCATCAAAAACCGCGACTATCTTGAACTGGAAATAGACATGTTCGTAATGGGGCTGACTCTCGAATATGTCAAGTGTTGTCGCGGAGTAAGTCCTCTGACGCTTTCGGATTTGTACGATTACACGAAATACTGGCTTGCCGATTTCGTCAAACGCCGCTGCGAAAAATAATTTTTTTAGCGATCGGAAAATATGGCTCGAATAAGCCCGAAAAAACGCCGTAAAGCGTTTCTCATCCCGAAGCCGAAAATATTTCTAGTATATATAAAGAAAAGACAGGCTTTTTACTACCTGTCTTTTTCGTTTTGCCGCGCGTTTTTGCGGCGTTTTTTTGTTTTTCGTTTCGCCCGTCCGATATTCCGGGATGGGAATTTTAGTTTTTACTTTCTTTTACGCGTTACGTAAGCTGCGGCAAAGAGCAAACAAAGCGGCAAAACAAGCGACGCGGCGTTTACCGAGCTTGTGCAGTTGCCGGAAGAATCACGGTTTTCGCCCTCTTCCTTCGGCTGAGCTTTTCCGCACACGGAACAGGTTCCGTTTTCGTAGTCGTGAACGGCAAGCGGGATTTGTTCGGTTTCCACCGCTCCGCAAGCGCACACACGGTGTCTTTCGCCCTTAACGAGGCACGTAGCGGCTTTATCGATCTGCCATTCGCCGAACACGTGGTTGTGAACTCCGCCCGGCTGCATTTTTCCGCAAACCGTGCATATTCCGTTTTCGTACGTGTGATTTCCGGTTGCGGGAATTTCTTCCGACTGAGTTTTTCCGCAAATCGAGCAGGTGCGCTCTTTCACGCCTTTGTCGGAACAGGTTGCGGCGCGCACCTCCGTCCATTCGCCGTAGTTGTGTTCGCACGAATCAGAAAAAGCGGTTACTTTTATTTTTTCCATTGCCGTTACGTCCTGCGTTTTGCCCGACACGATAATCGTGTGAACGCCGAACGACAGCGCGCGTTTATCGATTTTTCCGGACACGGTTTCGCCGTCGAGCGACACGGACAAGCCGTCCGTCGCACCGATTATTTCGATATTGTACTCGTCGTCCGTTCCGAGATAGAAGCGATACATGCGCGAAAGCGTTTCGCCGTCGGTTTTTTCCGCAGCGTAACTGCCCGAGGTTATCGAGTCGCCGTTTCCGACGTACGTCACCATCTGATCGTTGCTGTTCGTGAGCATCAGGAATTTCAGCGTGCTTTTAACGTTGCTTTCCAGCTGCTCGCGGGTTATTATTCTGCTCTTATAAGCGGCGATGAGGTTGGAATATTCGGCGTTGAAGCTTTTGAAGTTGTTGCCCGCGGCTATCAGCGGGATATGCGGATAGGACGGGGTCCAGTCGCCGAATACCGCGCCTTTAAAGCCCCAGTCGGTGCGCAGAACGTCGGTGATAAGCGCGCGGCTTGCCGAAACGTACATTCCGTTGCACAAATTATAGCTGGACATGACGGCGTAGGCGTCGCCTTCTTTGATTACTATTTCAAACGGCTTTAAGTAGATTTCGCGAAGAGCGCGGTTGCTTATACGCGAATCGTTGACGTAACGACCGTTTTCCTGATTGTTGGTGGTGTAGTGTTTTACGCACACCGACACGCCCGTACTCTGAGCTCCGCGAGTTACCGCCGCGCCCATTTTTCCGGCAAGCAGAGGATCCTCGGAGAAATACTCGAAGTTTCTGCCGCACAGCGGGTGACGATGAATGTTTACGCCGGGAGCCAGCCACACGTTTACGCCAACAGCCGACGCCTCGAAGCCCACTTGTCTTCCGAAGCTTTCGGCAAGCTCGGCGTTCCAGGTGGAGGCGAGCATGGTCATGCACGGGAACCAGGTTGCCGAACTTGCGACTCTTATGCCCGCGGGACCGTCCGCCGTGTACGCGTTGGGGATGCCGTACTTTCTGGAAGTGCGATAGCCGCCCACTCCTCCGGTGTTGATTTCGCCCTTGCTGTTTGCCGCGTCGGTGCCGTGCATATAAATAAGCTCTTCCACCGACAGCTGCGACACGAAGTCGTCCAGAAGCGAATTGTCAAACAAAACGTCGTTGTACGTAATTACTTTTTCAAGTTTGGCGCCGTCCATCGAGGGCGCAGCACCTGCAAACTCGGCGGTATTATCCTTATAATTACCGGTGTGAATTGCCTTTCCGTCGGTTTTTTCGACGTTAAGCGAATACAGACAGCCGAGCGCCGAATTTTCGCTTGTAAGCACTATTTCGTTTTTGCCTTTTGCAAGCGTTACGACCAGCGAATCGGACTGAACGCAATCGAATTTATTGTCGGCAAGCGCCATATCGAGCGATACCGAAGTGCGGCTGAGCGGAATATATCCGCATTTTTTTCCGCCCACCGATACCGAAAGAGCTTTTTCGGAAGCCTCGGTGAAATCGGAAGCCAGCACGGATAAATCGTACGAGCCGGCGCTTTCGGCGTTTACGGTGAACGTGTACTTGTTGCCCGCTTTTCCGCTGTAACCGGTGACGAATTTGTCCGAACCGTGAATTATTCCGGTGGACGACGTTCCAATGGAAGCCGGGATAACGGCTTTTCCGTCGCCGACGTTTTCGTTGTATATCGCAAAGAAGTCGATATTCTGGAATTTCAAGCCGTTGGAAGTGAATTTAAGCGTGCATTCGCCTGCGGGCAGCGTGATTTTGTTTGCCGCGCTGATAATGGGAACGCACTTATACCACTGTCCGTCGCTTTCGTCGTGCGTGCGGGTGGCAAGCGACGCCACTACCGGCTGCGCTACGCCGTTTACGGTTACCGTGAACATATCGTTCTGACCGTCGTACTGAGTTGCCATGGCAAACATGATATTGTATTCGCCCGCTTTTTCGACGTCCAGTTTATATTCGAGGAAGCCGCCGTTGCGATTGAGATTGCCGATACCCTTGCCGATAGAAGTGCCGCTTGCGTAAGCTTCGAGCGAGGACGAGGACGACTTATCCACGTAGTCCTCCGCCTGAATTACGGTTGCGCCAAGCGCGTTTACTTTAATTGCGCCGGCAGAGCGGGTTTGCTCTCCCGCAAGCGTTTCGGTTTTGCCGTTTGCAAGCAGACGGGCTGGCAGCGTGCTGTCGGGCAGGGCGCTGAGCTTTTCGATTACCTGATTTTTATCGACGGTAAATCTTCCGGCAACGCCGTTTGCGCCTGCCGAACGAATGCTGTTGCCGACGTAGAATGCGTATTCGCCTTTGAGAAGAACGGTGCTGTCCTTGGAGATTTTTCCGAGGTCGTCGTACACAGCCATGTCGTTTACGTCAAACGTGATTTCGATTTTCTGGCTCTGTCCGGGCGCGAGCGTTTCGGTTTTTGCAAATCCGCCCAGCTGTTTTGCGGGAGTGCCGAATTCGCCCTGCGGCGCCGAATAATACGCCTGCAACACTTCCTTTGCGGGGAAGTTGCCCACGTTTTTAACAGTCGCCGAAGCTATTACTTTGCCGTCATGCACCTCTGCTTTACGCTCGGACAGCTCGAACTTGCCGTAGCTTAATCCGAAGCCGAACTCGTAATTTACTTTTTCGTAATTTTTATCGAAGGTTTCAAACCAGCGATAGCCGACGTACACGTCCTCGGTGTAGAGCGTGTAGTTCTGCTCGCCGAACGTTCCCACGCTTTCGGAGGGATAGTCGTCAAGCGATTTTGCCCAGGTGTCCACGGTTTTGCCCGAGGGAGAAACGTCGCCGCACAATACCGAGGCAAGCGATTCGCCGGCAAGGCTTCCGCCGAAATAACAAACGACGATAGCGCCTACGTTTTTCTCGATAAGCCAGGTGGTGTCGATAACCGAGCCTACGTTTAACAAAATTATTACGTTTTCGCTGCCGACCGAATTGATAAGAGCGGAAATTTCCGCCTTTTCGGTTGCCGAAAGATAGTACGAACTGCGACTTCTGTCGGCATTTTCGGTGGTTTCGCGGCTTATAAGATACAAAACTTTGTTTTCGTCGGTTATGCGATTGAACAGTTTCGTGTCGAACGCCTTGATTTTACCTGCCGATGCAGCCGAGCGCATACCCTGCTCGTAGCTTATTTTTTCGGTAGTGTTGACCCAGCCGCTGCCGCCTCCGCCGTAAATCATCGAACTTCCGCCGACCAGCGCCACTCTGTCGCTCTTTTTAAGCGGCAACGCGCCCTGATTGCGAAGAAGCACGGTGCCTTCGTCCGCGATCGAGCGGGCTACCGTTTTACTTCCGGGGTGAACGATACTGCCCGCCGCCGAAACCGTTTCGACTTTTTTACTTATCGGCAATGCCGCCAGCGCAGTGGAAAACACCGCTGCGGCAAGCAGAACCGACAATATTTTATTGGTTTTTTTCATAAAGCTCCTGTTTTGGTGTAAGTATTTCGGGTTACGCAACTTTTACGTCGCCGCCGAGAACGGTAACCGCGTTTATGGTCATAGCGGCGTTTTCGGTGGACAGACGGATAATTCCTTCGCCGTCGAAATAGCCGTGATTGTACCATTCGTTATCCGAATTGATACTGCTGAAATAGCGGTACTGAGCCACGGTTTTTCCGCCGGAAATCGCGTTTCCGAACAGGGTTATGTAACCGTTTTTGCGGACCAGTCTGAATTTGAACGTAGCGTTTCCGAGAACGGACGACAGATTTACTCCGTCGGCAGGCTGCACGAACCAGGTGCCTGCGTTGTGGTAAATCGCGCTCTGATCGGGTTCCATACCGATGCCCGCCATGGTCATATACAGTTTGCCGTCAACCGAATTGAGTATTCCGGTATCGGCGTCCTTGCCCTTGAACAGGTACACGAGGTAATTGTGCCAGAGCTGTTCGGGATTGTGGCTTGCGATAGCGAAATCGAGCTGAACGTCGAAGTCGCCGCTTCCGAACACGAGGTTCTTTCCGTCGGAGTTTTTAACGTTTACGTTGTCTACGGTTGCGTTTTCAAGCAGTTTTACGCCCGTTTCGGTTTTGTTTTCGGGGCAAAGCGTGCCTTCTTTGATTTTAACTTGTTTTAGGTTGACCGTGTTGCTCTCGCCCGTGAGCGCAATATACAGCGCGGGAACGCCCTTATAACCCAGCGTTGCCGTGAGCGTGCAGGTGCGGAGAACTCCCGCTTCGTTGGTGGTGGTCATAACTACTTTTACGTCCACGACGTCGGTTCCGACGCGCTTGAACGAAGCGGTTACGTCCACGCCCTTTTGCATACAGTAAGCAAACTGCGTGTCCTCTACGTCGTCGAGGAACCAGCTGGTTGCAACCGTTTTGCTGCCGTCGAGAACGTGCAGGAACGGGTGCTCGTTCTGTCCGTAATAGTTTTCGGTCCACCAGGGGATGACAGGCGTAATCGGGTTGATACCGTTTTTAACGCATTCGCGCTGTCCGTCAAGGTAGGTCACGGGCGCGATATCGAATATAAAGTTGTGCCATTCGGCGTTGGAGCCCGATTTGTTGTGGAAAGTAAACTCGACGTCAAACGCGCCGTCAAGATATATTTCGTAATAGTTTTGATATTTTCCCGCGTTTACGATGTCAAGCTGTTCGTTCAGCAGACCTTTGCAACCCGAGCAAATTTTGTAGTTATCCACGACCGTGAAATCCGAGCCGTGAGCGTACGGATCTACCGGTATATCGAACGACTGAGTTTTTTTGCAGCCCGAGCAGGTACTCGTTTTTTTGCCCGCTTTGGTGCAGGTTGCGTTCTCGGATATAACGGGTTCTCCGTAGGTGTGCGCATCGGGATCGAGCGGCAAAGCCTTTTCGATGACCTTCTGGCAGTTTTCGCATCTGTATCTCACCATACCCTCTTGCGAGCAGGTGGAAGCCACGGTTTTCGTGGGAGCGCCCAGCGTGTGCGCTTCGGGGTCGATTGCCGTTTCTTCTTCGATTTTAGCGCCGCAATCGACGCAAAAACGGAAGCGTTTCCCCGTTTCGTTGCAGGTGGATTGCTTTTCAACCGTCCACTCGCTGTAATTTCCGGTGTGAGCGCTTGCGTCTACCGGGATTTCCTCGGTAACCGTTTTTTCGCACACCGAGCAAACGCCCTCTTTTTCGCCTGCCGAAACGCAGGTTGCGGCAGTTCTCACCGTCCACACGTAATTATGTTCGCCGGCGGCGGGCAAAGTGCGCTCCGCCTGATTGCCGCACACCGAGCAAGTTCCCTTTTCCTTGCCTTCGGCACCGCAGGTAGCCTCGGTTTCGGTGGTCCACACGTAATTATGCTCGCCGGTTGCCGCGATTTCTTCCTCTATCTTGGCTCCGCACGAACAGATTTTTTCTTTTAAGCCTTTTTCGCCGCAAGTCGCTTCTTTTACGGTCGTCCAATCGCCGTATTCGTGAGTGTGCGCGCTTTCCGGTTTGCATCCGGCTGCCGCAACTGCGAAAATCATGCCTGCGGCAAGTAAAATCGCCGCCCATCTTCTCCGTTTTTCCATAAATTTAATCCTCCTTGTCAGTCTTAAAGTTGCAAAATATCGTTTGCGGACTTCGTTTGACTTGACAATTTTTGATATTTCAAGTATATTATATACATACTTAAAAAGCAATTTTGCTGTTAGGAAAGATTGTATCAAAAATTGGCGTAAAACGGAACATGTACTACTACGAATATTTCAGAGACAAAGAAGAACAGGAAATAATGTGCTTCAATAAGGACCTTACGTATTTCAGCCACATTCATCGTGCGGTTGAAATAATCTGGTGCGAAAACAAGCACATAGACGTCACGGTGAACGGCGTAAAGTATCGCCTAAACGAAGGCGACGTGTGCTTCGTTCATTCCGAATGGCAGCACGAAATGAAAGATTACGGCAGCAACACCTGTCTTCTCATTCCGCCGTGCGCGCTGGACGACTACTATCAGTACATGCGGGGATACGAGCCGGGCAGCTGCGTCATAAGAAAAGAACGCGCAAAGCCCATCCGCGACTACTTCGACGCGTACGTCCGCGAAAACGTGTATCGCAAAAGATGCCCGCTCTCCCAAAGCGGAATGATAAATCTGCTGCTGGGAATGTTTATGGACGAGCTTACCGTAGTCAAAAAAGAAACGCCGGAAGCGGGCGATTACGGCATAGTTTCAAAAATAGTCGAATACATAAGCCTTAATTTCGCAACCGAACTCTCGATAGAGAAAGTAGCCGAGGATTTAAACTACAATAAATACTACATTTCCAAGGTGTTTAACAACGTCATGAAAATATCCTTCCGCGACTACGTAAACCTCATACGTCTTGCGGATTTCCGCGCCAATTTCAGCAAAGAGCGCTCCATAGAACAGCAGATTGCCGAATGCGGATTCACTTCGCGCCAGACCTTTTACAGGGCGTTCCGCAAGCAGTACGGCACCACTCCCAACGAATTTTTCAAAACGGCAAGAAAAGACGACAAGCGTTTTTTTGCCGACGTACGACCTTAAAAATTACGCTACAAAAAAGCTCCCTCGCGTATTTCCCCGACGAAGGAGCTTTTATTTTATATCGTTTTTGACTTTTCGCGAATTTCGAGCGCCGCGGATTACGCTTTGTAGCCTTCTACGAATATTTCGCGGATTTTTTCCACTTGCGCGTTGGTTATACCCTTGCTCATAAGCCAGGATTTTGCGCGTTCGGCTTTTGTATCGCCCGAATAGTCGTCAAGCTTGCGCCACCACTGTTTGAATTCGGTGGTAAAGTTGTTTACTCGCGAGCCTTGCGTGGAAAAATTGGTAAACAGATAGTCGCGAGCAATATCGTCGTAGCTTGCTCCGCACACGGTGAGCAGCATGAACGAGCATATTCCAGTCCGATCGGCGCCGGCGGTGCAGTGCAGATATACGGGTTCGGCGTCGGCGTTTGCGATAAGCGAGAATATCTGTTTGTATTCGTCGCCGAACGCCTCGAAACGGGTGCTTTCGGTTCCCGACGGAATGGACACGGCGGAATACGCAATGCCGTCCACGTACGGACCAAGGCACTGATAGGAATCGCGAAGGTCTATTTCGCGGCGGATGCCCAGCCGCAACATTTCCGCTTTGCCCTTTTCGGTTATACCGTTTAAGTTTGCGCCTCTGTAATACAAGCCCTGTCTGATTTTTGCGCCCTCTGCCAGCGACGACGAATAGCCGCCTATGTCGCGAACGTTGGTAACGCCGCTTATGTACAGATTTCGGGGTCCCTTATCCGCAACGGTAAACTCGCGGACTTCTCCGTTTTGCGCGTTTTCGAGCGAAGTACCCACGCGCCAGTATATTTTTTCGCCTAATTTGAGGTTGTAAATGCGACAGCTTTTCTCGGTTAAGTTTTCCACCGTGACGGCGCCGGTAAAGTTTGCGTTATCGGCGTATTGAAGCACGTACGAACCGCCGGAAACGGCTGCGTCAGCGGTGAAATCGAGCAGAGTGCCTTCGGGGCGGCTGAGCTCGGCAACTCCTACAGCGTACGCCGAAATATTTTCGACGTCGGTGTCCGTGATATACGCGTACTGATTTGCCGTATGGAAGTCGTTTGCGGGCTTTTTGACGTCCGGGGCGGGAACGTACTCGGCTTTTTTGATCACAAAATCGAAGTAATCGATATTGGGATTGCCCCTGCCGGTGTCTTCGGCTACTCTCATTCTTATCGAATGTTCGCCCTCGGGAAGGGTTATCGCGTTGTAGTCGAAGGTATCCCACTTGGTTATATCGGTGCGCGCGTCGAGAAGAACTTTCTCGGAACAAATGGACATATTTCTGTTTTCGTCCACGATAAACAGGTACGAGCGGCGCATGTCTTCGCTGAAAGATTTCCATTTTTCGGGCTGAGCGTACGCCGCCGTCATTTTAAGCTCCGCCGAGAAAGGCAGATTTATCTTGAATTCGAGGTACTGCCCGTCCTTTACCGCACCGGTCGCCGCAGCCAGAAATCTGCCGCCCGACGCGTCCGAACGCTCCACTATCGTCGTGGGATTGGCGCTCGACCTTGCGTAGTGCGTAACGTCGCCGCTTTCCGCCTCGAAGCGAGCAACGCCCTCCTTGTTTATAAAAAGAGTGTAATTTCTTACTTCAAAAACGGGAAGATCGGGGTCTTCGCCGGTGGGCTCGATATCTTCTTCAAATTTGGCGTTGCAATCGCGGCAGAAACGGGTGCGTTTTCCCTTTTCGGTTGCGGTGGGCTGCTTTTCTATCGTCCACTCGCTGTAATTTCCGGTATGAGCGCTTGCGTCTATCGGAATATCTTCGGTAATTTTGTCGTCGCATACCGAACAAACGCCCTCTTTTTTGCCTGCGGCAGCACAGGTTGCGGCAGTTTTTACAGTCCAGGCGTAATTATGCTCGCCGGTTGCGGGTAACGTGCGCTCGGTTTCAGCTTGACACCCGGAACAAACGCCCTTTTCCTTTCCCTCGGCTCCGCAGGTAGCCTCGGTTTCTACCGTCCACACGTAATTATGTTCGCCTGTTGCGGGCAATGTGCGCTCGGTTTCGGCTTGACACCCGGAACAAACACCTTTTTCCTTGCCTTCCGCTCCGCAAGTCGCAGCTACTTCTACCGCCCAGACGTAATTATGTTCGCCGGTTGCGGGCAGCGTACGCTCGGTTTCGGCTTGACACCCGGAACAAACGCCCTTTTCCTTGCCTTCGGCTCCGCAGGTAGCCTCGGTTTCGGTGGTCCACACGTAATTATGTTCGCCAGTTGCCGCGATATCTTCTTCTATCTTGGCTCCGCACGAACAGTTTTTTTCTTTTAAGCCTTTTTCGCCGCAAGTCGCTTCTTTTACGGTCGTCCATTCGCCGTATTCGTGAGTGTGCGCGCTTTCAGGTTTACATCCGGCTGCCGCAACTGCGAAAATCATGCCCACGGCAAGTAAAATCGCCCAAAATTTCCTTCGTTTCATCATTAAATTTACCTCCTTCGTCGTGTCTGTCCGGGGAGCAAAGACCGATATTTAATCTCGTTCCGCCAGGCACTTTTAATATATCAAACAATAAATCGGCGCCGGGCGCAAAACAAACGTCTGCAAACAATGCAAGCCGTTCGTTTTCTCGTCATTCTCCGTAATTTAAAGTTTGCTTTGACACAAAATTAACACATTTTGTCCGATTTGTCAACTCTATCGGCGTGAGAAGAGAACTTTCGGACAATATCCTTTAACGAAAAGGCATTTTTCATTAAAAAATCGCGCCGCACCGTTTGCAACGCGAAGTTTTATTATTCCCCGAAAATAGCGGGATTTATTTCTTTTAGTTTTTTCAGCAGCTTTTCCGCCATTCTGTAAAAGCCGAGATTATTGGGGTGAATGCCGTCCACTTCGCAATCTTCGCCGTACTTGAAATCGTAAAAGCTCTTTCCGTTTAAAAACCACACCTTTTTGTCGCCCTCTTTTTTGGCTCGCTTAGTTTTTGCGGCAAAGTTTTTGTCGATTTGCTCGATTTTCATATTCTTCTCCCAATCGTTTTTTCTACAATTATAGCAAAACGAATATTTTAATGCAACTTTTTTGGTGCTCGTTTATCCTCGTTTTTGAAAATACGCTTTTTCTAATCGAAAATGCGGGCAAGCGGCGCATTTTACCGATAAAAGATTGACCGAAAGTCGTTTTCGGAGTATAATTGACACAGTAGATTGTAAAGGAGCAAATATGACGACAGTTCTTCTTATTCGTCACGGGCACAGCGTCACCAATCAGAAAGGCATTTTTACCGGTCAGACCGACGTTGCGTTGTCCGAAACCGGCAAACGACAGGCAATTCTCACCGCCGATTTCGTTTTTTCCAACTACCGTGTCGATAAAATTTATTCAAGCGACCTCACTCGTGCGGTTTGCACCGCTATTCCGCTTGCCGAAAAGACGGGAAAAGAAATTATTAAAGATAAAAATTTGCGCGAAATTTACGGCGGCGATTGGGAAGGCAAAAAAGTGGACGACATAATGCGCGAATACCCCGACGAATACGCGATCTGGAAAAATAATATCGGGCTTTGCCGTCCGCCGCGCGGCGAAAGCGTGGAAGAACTTCAAAAGCGAGCCGAAAAAGAATTTTATAAAATCGCAGGCGAAAGCGACGGAAAAACGGTCGCGATTTTTTCGCACGCGTGCTTTATACGGGCGCTGCAATGCCTGTTCCAAAGCGTTCCGCTGTCCGAAATGCACGATATCCCGTGGGTTCCAAACGCGTCGGTTACGGAAGTGGTTTTGCGCGGCGGCGTTGCGGAAATAACCAAACTTGCGCAAGCCGAACATCTTGAAAAAATCGAAACGGTATTAAATCCGAAACTGTAATTAAACAATATTTAAATAAGGGGAATTAAACGTGTCCGAATCCGCACTGCAACTGCATAATATTCCGCCCGTATACGACGAACGCAGCACTCGTCTTATTTTGGGCAGTTTTCCGTCGGTTTTATCGAGGCGCACGGACTTTTTTTACGGTCATCCGCAAAACAGGTTCTGGAAAGTGCTTGCCGCGGTGTTCGATTGCCCTCTTCCCGCTACCGTTGCCGAGAAAAAATCGCTTATTTTGTCGCATAATCTCGCCTTGTTCGACGTGATTGCAAGCTGCGAAATTGCGGGAAGCGCAGACTCGGCAATCAAAAACGTAATTCCCAACGATTTATCGCCCATTCTGAAAAATTCAAAAATAACCGAAATTTTCGTCAACGGCAAAACCGCGGAAAAATACTACGACAAGTACCTGCGCTCCGAAACCGGTATCAATTGCATATGTCTGCCGTCTACAAGTCCGGCAAACGCCGCGTTTTCGCTTGACAAGCTGGTCGAAAGCTGGAAAATAATCGCCGAATAGTATAAAAAACGGGATACGCGCAAAAAGTCTGACGCGTACCCCTTATTTTATGAAGAGTGACGAGAAAGCAGATTTATCTTCGTCGCTTTTGCCTTATTGATTGCTATGCGAGGGCGGCTGCGGAAATTTCTCCGCTGTACGCCTTTCTTTGTTCGATTGCCGTCGTCGTAACCACGAAAATATACTCGGCGCCTTCCTTCAAACGGAACGAGCATTCGGTTGCGCCCTCTATTTTTCTGCCGCCGGACAAGTTGCCGGTTTTTGCGTTGAGCTTATACACGAAGTAACAAGCCGCGCCGTCCTCCGCCTTCCACGAAAGAGTAATTTTTTCGGAAGAAAGCTTTACAAAAGCTTCGAGTACTTTTATTTCGTTTGCTTTTTCTTTGGGCTTTACGGCAAATTCGGCGGAAACGTTGTCGCAGATTGCCGTATACGAGATCGGCTGAACGATATACGCAAGATTGTCAAAGCCGCTCTCTCGGGTGACCGAATAATGCAAGTCGTCGGTCGTTTCGAGCATCGCGATTAAACCTGTCGTTTCATTATATTCAAAAAGTTGATATTCAACAGCCGTTTCGACTGCTATCCAGCTTATTTCGGCAGTTTTTTCATCGGTTTTAACGGCGGTAACTTCAGGGGCCGGCAGAGTTGCGAGCTCCACCTTTTGTTCGGGCTCTTCGCCGTTCAGAATCTTGAAAACGCGGAATCCGACGTCGTCATATCCGTTTTCGGCAGTTCTTCCTTCTTTACGGTATTCGGTACGGCAATCGGTGCGCGCCGACTTCCACGAGCCGCCTTTTACTCCGAAAATTTCCTCGTCGGCATCTTCGCGAGCAGTAGTGGTCCACTCCCACACGTTGCCCCAGAAGTCAACCGCTCCGTGAGCACCGCGAGTAACTTTTGCATACTGCTCGACGGGAGTTCTGCCATCGTTTACTCCGCAGTTGAAATCGGCGTCTTTTGGCATGTGCCCCGCCGCAAGCTCCCATTCGCTTTCGTTGGGCAAGCGGTAAACGTTTTCGCCGTCAAGCAAAGTAAGCCAATTGCAATACGCTTCCGCGTCGTATAACGACACGTAATTTACGGGATAATCGTCTTCGCCATCGGCATACTTTCCGTTTACCCAGTTTTGCGGAGCCGCATGCCCGGTTGCCTCGACGAATTTATAATAATCGGCGTTGGTCACCTGAGTACGAGCAACGTATACGCTGTTGCCGGCACCCATAACCGGAATATAATCGTATTTATATGCGTCGGCGATTTTCCACTGCAATAAGCGCGAGTCGGTGAAACGAAGCATGCTGCTGTTAATTCTGTTCCAGTAAGTTGCGTACATTTCCTGAACGATTTCTTCCATTTCGGCAACTTTCGCAAGTCCGCCGGGTTTGCCTGCGGTTTCTTCTTTAAGCGAGGCAAGTTTTGCTTCTTTTCGATCCAGCACGGCGTCGTAGTTAAAAATGACTTCGTTTCTCAGCGTCAGATAGTTTTCCATGCTCGGATTTCTTTTGTAAAGAGAGATAAGTTGCTTGGTTTGTTCGCTGAGCTCGGGTTGCTCTTTTTCGATGAAATCGCTGTTTTCAAACATATTCATGTTGTCGTCGGCACTGGCGAACGCACGAACGGTAAACGGAACGGCGGATAAAGTCATTCCGGCAGCTAAAAGCACGCCGATTATTTTGTGGGATAATTTCATAATAAGCCTCCTTGAAATTACATTTTCGTAAAAAGGTAACGGAAAAGGCAGGGCAAGAGCGACAACGCATTACCTCTTTACCTTTGACAATTTTGATTTTTTTATATCTCGGACGGCTGCGCGCAACGCCGTCTGATTAACAATTATACGGGCGAAAAGCCTTTTATTTTTTTCCGATAAGCCAGTCTATTATTCCGATTTTTTCGTCGAGAAAAGCCGCTGCAGGAACACTTGCGTGGTCCACGCCGTCAAATTCCGTGAGAAAAGCACTGCCTCCGGCGGAAACGATAGCGTTAACGAGCTGACGGGACGAGGTCGGCGGCACTACCGCGTCGGCAGAACCCACGAACGCCCAGACTGGAATGGTTTTGAGTGCGGAAATGCACTCGGGAGTGATTTTCATACTACCGGACATCGGAGCGACTCTGGCAAAAAGTTCGGGATGCGCGGCAGCCATATTCCACGTACCCGTCCCGCCCATGCTGTGTCCGACGAGCGAAACGTTGGTTTTGTCTATTTCAAATTCGGATACGGTTGAATTTATAAGCGTTATCAGCGGACGTTCGGCGTTTATCCATCCGGTCAGATTTTTGGGAAGCTGCGGGATTATCACGTACGCTTCGATATTTCCGAGCGTTCCGTCTTTAAGATACTTCGGAAAGCCGTCCACACTCGTAATCTGATTGAGATCGTTGCCTTTACCGCTTCCGCCGTGCAAGTACACGACGAGCGGCATGTTTGCGCAAGCGTTTGCGGGGGCGTACAGCCAATACTTAAAGGTTGGAATTTCGGCGGTTGCGATACTGCGTTCAGTCATGGTCGCGGACGCAATCGTTTCGGAATCATCACGGTCGCCGGTATTTCCGTCCGTTATTTCCTCGGAGTCATCATTGTCGCCGGTATTTCCGTCCGTTATTTCCTCGGAATTCGAGTCGGAAGAATCCGCCGGCAAAGAAGCGTTGCATCCCGCAAACGCCGTTATCGAACAAATCATAAAAATTACGAATATCGTTATCAAAAATTTCTTTTTCATGATGAAACCTCCTTCCGTCAAACCAGATTATTTCAGCGTGACGGTTATTTTAAATAAATTTTTCTGCGGTAATCGTATTTCTACGTTTCCGCCGTGAGCCTCCGCAACGGCTTTCACAAGCGACAGTCCGATGCCGAATCCCTGAGTTTTTTCGTTTGATTCAAAGCGATAAAATCGTTCGGTAAACTTCTCGGCAATCGAAGGATTTACGTTTTCAGCGAAATTTTCCACCGATAAACGAACGCATGCTCCCGTTTTCGTCAGCGTCAGCTTTATTTCCTTTCCGTTCGTACCGTACTTAAACGCGTTGTCGAGCAACGCCGAAGTCATTTCGCGTATTGCCTTTTCGTCGCCTTCGTACTTCAGATTTTCCGTGATTTCGCACACGAGTTTTTTTCCGCTCGTTTCGGAAATCGACTCAAAACGCTCTGCTTCCTCGGAAACTACGGCGGACAATGAAAATTCACTTCTTACGGCGGCTTCCCGTTCCTCGGTTTTTGCCAGATACACAAGCTTATTGGTCATGTCCGTCATATGTTCAACTTCGGCAACGATATCCGAAATCCACTCGTTTTCGCCCAGTTCGCATTCGAGCATCTGAGCGTCCGCTTTGATTACGGTAAGCGGTGTTTTCAGCTGATGCCC
>CAKQJJ010000005.1 GCA_934247335.1 uncultured Clostridia bacterium
TAAGTAAAAGCAAGCGATATTTATAAATCGGATAATTTCGTTTTAACATACACTTTTGACTTCTTTCGTGGGGCGGGTGGCTTGCTCCCGCCGCCATTCTATTCGGACAGCCGAGGACGTCTGTCCCTACAATTACCCTCTCCGTCGCGGTGAACCGCGACACCTCTCCAAAAGGGCGAGGCTTTAAAAGGCTCGGACAACCAAGGGCGAAAACTCATTACAATTAGGATGATATGGCATGCCCCTCAATAGTGACCTTATTCCGTAGGGCGGGGGCTTGCTCCCGCCGCATAACAAAACAAATCCCTTCGTCTTCTTCGCTGTCGCTCGAAGCTGCCTCCCTTGCAAAGCAAAGGAGGCTTTTTAAGAAGTCGAAAGTGCGTCTGCCAAGCAGTCCCTAACTCAAAAGTTTTTTGCCCACTTTTTTACAAAAAAACGGGGGCTTACTTTTTAATCGGGAAATAGGTAATGCGGAGATTGGTGCAACCGTACGGAACGAGCGTTAAATCGAGTTCTTCCGAAACGATCTGTTTTTTGCCGAACGGCTCGAACGTGCGCGCGGGGTACGGAGCGCACAAAAACGGCGCGCGATAACCTTTAATATGCAACTTTATGCGCGGATTTTCCCACACGTAACCGCCGTCGTCGCACTGTTCGACGGTAACGTCGTCGGGTGACAATTTCTCGGAAAGAACGATGTTCCAGCAAGTTTTTTCCTTGCGCCGACCCAACTGCTCGTGATAATCGTGGCAATCTGCTTCTTCGAAAACCGGCTCGACGTTAAACCAGCTCCAACCCTCGGGCAGCGGAGTGTTGGGAGCACCGGGGTATGCGTTCCACTTCTCGGGCAAATGCAGCGAATATACGAGCGCGCCGCGGCGAAGAGCAATCGGCCTTTTTCCGAAATCGTCTTTTATGCGCAACACTTCGACTTTCGCGTTGAATTTAATTTCTACAACGTTGCCGGAATTTACCTTTCCCGCCGACACGAACCCGTTTTTATTGGCTTTTGCATCCACAACTTCGCCGTTTTTGGTAAGAGTAAAGCCGTCGCTCCACTTGGGCAAGCGCAGGAAAAGCGTGATATTGTCCGCGCGTTTAACACGGAAAGTCACGTTCTCGCGGAACGGATACTCGGTTGCTTCCTCGATCTCTACGCCGCCGCGATTAAGCAGACAAGGACCGTATGCGTTTGCGTAAACGTTGCCCGATCTGTCGGTTAAAAACATCGACCGCACGAACGTTCCGAGCAGCGCAACCGAATTTACCGGGCAGCACGCCACGGGATAGCACGGAGCGTAAACTTGCATATCCCAGTACGCCGACGACGAGTCTTTCGTCGCGTAAATCTGATTTGGCGCGGAGAGATAGGCAATGGCTTTTTCGTCCTTTTTGCGCGCGCCCTGAGCCCCGTTGTAGAACGTTTCTTCCAGTCGGTCGCCGTACACGGACTTGCCCGAAATGTAGCTCATGTAATAGTTGGTCTGGCTGAACACCGTGTAGGCGCAGTATTCGGTTTCGGCGGTGGAGTAAACCGGACCTATGTACTCGTTTATGGACACAGGCGAGCCGGTTATGTGCGTCGCCTTTTTATGCACTTCGTCCAGAATTTTCTCCGACGCGCGCAGATAACCCTTGTTGCCCGTCGCCGAGTACAGAATCGCCGGCAACCGCGAATGAGTTCCCATGGCCGCCGTGTGTTCGCTGTTGAAAATCAGTCCGTCGTTTAAGAAAGACTTATAAGAAGTATGGAAAATGTCGTGCTTGCACAGATAATCCGAGTATTCTTCCGCAAATTTAATAAGTCGCTCGTCGCCCGTGTAGCGATAGCAAAACACCATCGGCTCGATTATCACGACTCCGCCGTAACTGGTCTTTCTGTCGCCCGCCCAGTTGTCGCAAAACCACAGCATGCAGCGATGCACCGCTTCCAGAACGTCCGCTCTTTCCGTTGCTTCGTAAAAAGCGAGAAGTCCGCGCATGCCGCAAGCCGTACCCCAGGCGTTGTAGTCCTCAAATGGGTTGTCGTTTTCCTGCGTGTACGTGCCGAGATAGCCGTCCGCGCGCTGCTTTCTGATAACCGCGTTCACCCAGTCGGTCGCTTTTTTGATAAGTTCCTCGTCGCCGAGCGAAAACGCAAGCTCGATAAGCCCGGTCCAGTAATTGCCGGAAATTTCCGCGCCCCAGCCCGCCTGATCTCCGTCGCCCCAACGCTTTACGTATTTGCGGTCGACGAACGGCAAGGCTATCATTTCGGGTTCGAGTTGGTCGAGATGACCGCCCATGCCCTCTTTGTTGCGAAGCAGCTGTTCGCGCAGAAAGCCGCGCGCCGTTATGCTCCCGAGCGGAAAAGGAAGCAGTTTTGAATAGTTTTTTATTTTCATTTTCGCGTCCTCCGAATTTTTGTTCAAGCATAGCACGGTTTTGCTTTGCGGTCAATGCAACAATGCAATATTTATGGACAATTCTGAACAAAAATGATATAATGTAGTAAGAAAATTTTTTAAGGAGCGTGTAGCGAAACTCGTGAAATATTATAAGATAACATTGAAATCGGTGCCGAAATTCCTGTTCTGTTGCTCGGTTACGGTAAACAATTACAAAAATTCGTTTCACAAAAAGCCGAATTTTCTCGAAATAGCGGTAAACATCGACGGATGTGTGGTAATCAAAAACAAGGATTATTCTTGCATGATTAAAAAGCCACCCGCGCTTGCAGTGCACACAAGTTTGTCCGATTACGATTTGTACGCGTACGAAAATCAGCCGCAATCTCACATAACGGTGGGAGTGGAAGCCGAGTATACGATATGCGAAGTGGACGAGCAACCGGCGAAGTCGCGCCGCAGCGATGCGGAAAACGTGATTTTTCTGCCCGATACGCTTCACCTCGAACAGCGCGAACGCGACGTGCTCGTGCGGAAAATACAAAAAATTGCCGACTATCGAAATTCTCCCGCGCCCGGAAGCAGAAACAAAGCCGTCGGCGCGTGGTTTGATTTATGTTCGGAGATAGAAAAAATGCGCCCGCTCGCCTCCAACCCGGAAATCAGTCCGTCGGCGGCGCTGTACGCGGAAAAAATTTGCGATTACGTGGCTTCGCACGTGTCCGAAAAAATCACGGTTACGGAAATAGCGGACAAGTTGGGCGTTTCGGCGGGCTACGCGCAGAACGTTTTCAAAAAGGCGACGGGCGAGAGCATTATCGAGTACGTCAACCGCCGCAAAATCGAAACCGCCGTCGAAATGCTGCGCGCAAATAAGCTTAAACTCAAAGACGTCGCTTTCAATCTCGGAGTGGACGACCCCGCTTATTTTTCACGGCTTTTCAAAAAGGTCAACGGCGTAAGTTACGAAAATTTCAAAAGTTCCATGCCGGGAACGAGAGAAAATTGACGGGCGAACGATCCCACCGTCTTCTCGCTGTCGCTCGAATCCACCTCCCTTGCAAAGCAAAGGAGGCTTTAAAAGAAGTCGTAAGTTAATGTCATAATAATTACCAAATACCGTAGGGCGGGGGCTTGCTCCCGCCGAACTTTTAAAGCCTCTCACGCCGGGAGAGGTGGCGCGGTTCACCGCGACGGAGAGGGTTGTAAGGACGTCCGTTCCTACATTATAATGCGGGAGGGGAAACCCCTCCCCTACAAATCGAAAAATACATTTTGTCTTCGTACAAATAAACCTAATCTAAATGTGCACGAGGGATTGTTTTGCGGAAACTTCGTAACGGCGTATATAAAAACGATATGTCGATTAACGACGAAAAACGCGGATAACGAAATTTACGCAAAATTTTCGTTTTATGCTTTTATCGTAGGGGAAACGCACCGAAAGGGTAAAAACGCGTGACGAGCGAATTTTGCGCGTTAATTTTTGTCCGACGACAAAAAATCCTTAAAAATTGCGGCTAAACGCTTTTCATAAACGCTAAAATATGATATAATATCCGTGGATAAGTTTATGCGTTTTTCGTGCGCAACGAGCGCGTAAAACCATTAAGCGAACAAGGAGGCATTTATGGCAGAGAATACTACGTCCGGCGTTCCCGCAAGCAATCAGTACGATTCAAGCGAAATTCAGGTGCTGGAAGGACTGGAACCGGTTCGTAAACGTCCCGGTATGTATATCGGCTCAACCGACGAGCGCGGTCTTCATCACCTCATCGTCGAAATCGTGGACAACAGCGTGGACGAGGCGCTTGCCGGTTACTGCGACACGATAGACGTCGAAATAACGCGCGAAGGGGCGGTTTCCGTAACCGACAACGGACGAGGCATCCCCATCGACATTCACCCGAAGGAAGGCGTTTCGGCTGTTCAGGTCGTGCTTACCAAACTGCACGCCGGCGGAAAATTCGGCGGCGGAGGATATAAAGTTTCGGGCGGCTTGCACGGCGTGGGTCTGTCCTGCGTAAACGCGCTTTCCGAATGGCTGGAAGTGGAAGTTTGCAAAAACGGTAAAATGTACCGCCAGCTCTATAAGCGTGGCGTTCCGCAGTACCCCTTAAAGGAAGTGGGCGACACCGACAAGCGCGGCACCAAGGTCACTTTCTATCCCGACAGCCAGATTTTCGAAACGCTCGACTTTTCGTACGAAACGGTGAGAAGTCGCCTGCGCGAAGTGGCGTACCTCAATAAGGGCATCAAAATTCACCTTAAAGACAATCGCCCCGAACGCGAAAGAGAAGACACGTTTTGCTACGAAGGCGGAATTCTCGACTACGTGGACTATCTCAACCGCGACAAGAACGTGCTTTTCCCGCAGGCTCTGTACATCGACGAGCAGTACGGCGACAGCACGATAGAAATAGCAATGCAGTACAACGACGGATACAACGAAACGGTGTATTCGTACGCAAACAATATAAACACCGAGGAAGGCGGCACGCACCTCGAAGGTTTCAAAAACACGCTCACCAAGGTCATCAACGACTACGCCAAAGAGCATAAAATTCTCAAAGACGAGGAACGCGTCAGCGGCGACGACGTGCGCGAAGGTCTGGTTGCGATAATCTCGGTTAAGCTCACCGATCCTCAGTTCGAGGGGCAGACCAAAACCAAACTGGGCAATTCCGAAATGCGCGGACTGGTGTCCAAGGCGCTCAGCGAGGATTTAGGCACCTATTTCGAGGAAAATCCGGCGGTAGCCAAGTCGGTAATAGAGAAAGCCGTTTCCGCTTCCCGCGCAAGAGAAGCCGCAAGAAAGGCGCGCGAATCGGTGCGCCGCAAAACCGGACTGGAATCCGGTCAGATGCCCGAAAAATTGCAGGACTGCAACGAACGCGACGCGTCGCTGTGCGAACTGTATGTAGTAGAGGGCGACTCGGCAGGCGGCTCGGCAATACAGGGCAGAGATTCGCGTTTCCAGGCTATTTTGTCCATGTGGGGCAAAATGCTCAACGTCGAAAAAGCCCGCGCCGACAAGATTTACGGCAACGACAAGCTCTATCCCATGATAGTGGCGCTCGGCACCGGAATAGGCGCGGAATTCAATATCGAAAAACTGCGCTATCACAAGATAATAATCATGGCGGATGCCGATGTGGACGGCGCGCATATAAGAACGCTGCTTCTTACTTTCTTCTTCCGCTATATGAAACCGCTCATCGAGAACGGCTACGTATATTCCGCCGTTCCGCCGCTTTACAAGCTGTCGAGAGGCAAAACCACGAGAGTGGCGTACAGCGACGAGGAGCGCGACAAGGTTTCCGCCGAACTTCGCGACGGCAACCCGAGCGTGAAAATAGACATTTCGCGCTTCAAAGGTCTTGGTGAAATGGACCCGCACGAATTGTGGGAAACCACCATGGATCCCGAAAGAAGAACGCTGAGAAGAATAACGCTCGAAGACGCCGAGAAAGCCGATCACATATTCTCGGTGCTGATGGGCGAAGAAGTGGAACCGCGTAAAGAGTGGATCGAAAGAAACGCTCAGTACGCAATCAATATCGACATTTAACGGAGAAAAATATGGCACATAACAGAGATTATAAGCCCGAAGACATCGCGTTTCCCAATCAGGTGATCACGGAAAGCGAACTGGTCGGGGAAATGGAAAAAAGCTATATAGAGTACGCAATGTCGGTTATCGTCGGAAGAGCACTCCCCGACGTCCGCGACGGATTGAAGCCGGTTCACAGAAGAATTCTGTACGCTATGTACGAAGACGGGCTGACCAGCGACAAGCCGTTCAAAAAATCGGCTACCTGCGTCGGCGACGTGCTGGGCAGATATCATCCGCACGGCGACGCCTCGGTTTACGACGCGATGGTGCGTCTCGCGCAGGACTTTTCCATGCGCTATATGCTTGTGGAAGGTCACGGAAACTTCGGTTCGGTGGACGGCGACCCGCCCGCCGCTTATCGTTACACCGAAGCGCGTATGAGCAAAATCTGCAACGAAATGTTGCGCGATATAGAAAAAAACACGGTTGACTGGATTCCCAACTTCGACGAATCGAGAAAGGAACCGCTCGTGCTTCCGTCGAGATTTCCCAACCTTCTGGTAAACGGATCGTCGGGTATCGCGGTAGGTATGGCAACCAATATTCCGCCGCACAACCTCGGCGAAGTAATCGACGCGTGCGTGTGTATTCTCGACAACCCCGAAGCCACTCTCGAAGACCTTATGCAGCACATCAAAGGTCCGGATTTCCCCACCAAGGGCATCATTATGGGCAGAGCGGGCATTCGTCAGGCGTACGCAACCGGCAGAGGCAAGATAATAGTCCGCGCCCGCACCGAGTTTGAAGAGTACGGCAAAGATCACCGCACGAGAATTATAGTAACCGAACTTCCCTATCAGGTAAACAAACGTCAGCTGGTCAAAAACATCGCCGATCAGGTAAAGGAAAAGCGGCTCGAAGGCATTTCCGACCTGCGCGAGGAAAGCGACCGTAACGGTATGCGCGTGGTTATCGAACTCAAACGCGACGCCAATCCGCAAGTGGTGCTCAATCACCTGTTTGCGCAAACGGCGCTGCAATCCAGTTTCTCGATAATCATGCTGGCTCTCGTGGACAATCAGCGCCAGCCCAAAATACTGTCGCTGCGCCACATTCTGGACGAATATATCCGTTTCCAGGAAGATCTTATTATCCGCAGAACCAAGTACGACCTCGGCAAAGCCAGAGAGCGCGCTCACCTTCTCGAAGGACTTATCATCGCGCAGGACAATATCGACGAGGTAATTCACATTATCCGCACTTCCTACGACGACGCGAAAGAACGTCTTATGCAGCGTTTCGGACTGGACGAAGTGCAAACGCAGGCAATTCTCGACATGCGCCTCAAAGCGCTTCAGGGTCTGGACCGCGAAAAACTGGAAGGCGAATACAAGGAGTTGCAGGACAAAATCGCTTACTACGAAAAACTGCTTGCAAGCGAAGATATGCTTCGTCAGGTTCTGAAAGACGAACTTATTCAGATCCGCGACAAATACGGCGACAAGAGAAGAACGGAAATCTGCGTCAACTTCGACGAAATAGACGCGGCAGACCTCATCGAACGCGAAAACGTAGTCATTTCCATGACCCACTTCGGGTACGTAAAACGTCTGCCAGTGTCCGAGTATAAGGCTCAGCACCGCGGCGGAGCGGGCATAACCGCTCACAAGCCCAAAGAAGAGGACTTCGTGGAAAACATGTTCATCACCTGCACGCACGACGACCTTATGTTCTTTACCAATAAAGGCAAGGTCTACCGCATAAAGGCGTACTTCATCCCCGAAGCCGAGAGAACGGCAAGAGGCAGAGCGATAGTCAATCTGTTGCAGCTTCTGCCCGACGAGCGCGTCACCGCCGTAATTCCGATAAAGGAAGGCTCGGACATGGACGGCAGCCTTATAATGGCAACCCGTCAGGGACTTATCAAAAAAACGCCGCTGTCCGAATTCGAGTCCATAAGAAAAGTGGGCAAGATAGCGATAGTGCTGCACGAAGGCGACGAGCTTATCGCGGTAAGCAGAGTTTCCGAAGGCGACGACGTAATGCTTGCTTCCACGTTCGGAAAGTGCATCCGTTTCGGCGAAGGCGACGTGCGCAGCATGGGCAGAACTTCTTCCGGCGTGCGCTCCATAAAAATGGACAAAGAGGGCGATTACGTCGTGGATATGGCGGTAATCGAAAAGGATAGCACCAAGGACGTTCTGACGGTTACCGAGCTGGGTTACGGCAAACGCTGCGCCCTCGGCGAGTATCGCGTGCAGTCCCGCGCCGGCAAAGGCAGCAAGGCGGGCAAGTTCACCGACGAAACCGGCTCCATCGTCAATCTCAAACTGGTGGATCCCACCGACGACGTAATGCTTATCGCAAACACGGGTATCATAATTCGTATGCCCGTAGGCGAAATTTCGCGCATATCGCGTTCTACCAAAGGCGTGCGCATAATGCGCCTTAAAGACGACGGAAAGGTGGTTTGCGTTGCGGTTGCCGCTCACGAAGACGAAGTGGAAGCGGAAGCCGAGCAGACTCCGGACGTTGCCGAAACCGCCGAAAACGCTGCTCCCGATATCGCAATCGGGCAAAACGAAACGGACGAAGAAAGCGCTACCGTTCAATCCGAAAGCGAGGACGACGAGCAGTAAATGAAGTCCGCAAGGAACAAAACGTTGAGTTTAAGCGAAGAGCAGGAGCGGAAGTATCTTGCTCTTTGCTCCAAAACGTACGTGTCGGACGACTGCGTTATAAAGGGCGACTGCATGGAAATCATGGGCAGCGTTCCGCGCTCCTCGGTCGATCTGATGATAGTCGATCCGCCGTACAATATGTACAAAAAATTCGGCAGCGAGGAGTTTTCGCGCCAATCCATGGCGGAGTACGAAAAGTACACGCGCGCCTGGATTGAAAGAGCGTTGCCGCTTCTCAAAAAAACCGCTTCGGTTTACGTCTGCTGCGACTGGTTTTCCGGAATTACGATAGGCGCCGTGCTTGCCGACTATTTCTATCTTCGCAACCGCATTACGTGGCAGCGAGAAAAGGGCAGAGGCGCGCTTAAAAACTGGAAAAACGGCATGGAAGATGTGTGGTTCGCTTCCGTCGGCGACGACTACTATTTCGACGTCAACGCCGTAAAACAGCGCAAAAAAGTAATCGCTCCGTACCGTAAGGACGGCGTGCCCAAGGACTGGCAGGAAGAAAACGGCGAAAAATTCCGCTACACCTTCCCGTCCAATTTCTGGGACGACGTAACCGTGCCCTATTGGTCCATGCCCGAAAACACTCCGCACCCCACGCAAAAGCCCGAAAAACTGTTGGCGAAAATAATTCTCGCCTCGTCAAAACCGGGCGATCTCGTGTTCGACCCGTTCGGGGGCAGCGGCTCTACCGCCGTGACGGCAAAAAAACTGGGCAGAAGGTATCTCACGATAGAAAAAGACGAAAAATATTGCGCCATGGCGGCGTATCGGCTGGAAAAAGCCGACTCGGACAAGTCGGTTTCCGGCATGAAAGACGGCGTTTTTCTGCCGAGAAACGAGCGTTTTGTCGGAAAATAGAATATTTTGTCGCGCCGAAAACGTAATATTCCCGAAAAACGGTGATTTTTTTGCGAAAGATATTGCTTTTTGCCGCGCAATTTGTTATAATAATTCAAGCGTGCGCCGGTTTTTCAAAAGCCGCGCGACGATAAAATCAAAAACTAATCATCTTCCGCCTTTTCAAGGAAGAGTAAAAGAGGTATAAAAATGGGTTTATTTTCTTTTTTTGCCGAAGCGGACAACCGTAAAAGCATAAAGCGTTTGCAAGCCATCGTGGAAAAGGTCAACGCAAACGAACAGAAATTCATCAATATGTCCGACGACGAACTGCGCGGCATGACCGACGTGTTCCGCGACAGAATCAAAAACAACTACGAAACGCTTGACGACATTCTCCCCGAGGCTTTCGCCGTCGTCAGAGAAGCCGGAAAAAGAGTGCTCGGAATGCGCCACTTCGATGTTCAGCTGATGGGCGGCGCGTGCCTGCACCAGGGACGTATCGCAGAAATGCGTACCGGCGAAGGTAAAACGCTTGTGGCTACTCTTCCCGCCTATCTCAACGCGCTCGAAGGAAAAGGCGTTCACGTCGTCACGGTCAACGATTATCTTGCCAAGCGTGACGCCGAATGGATGGGCAAAATTCACAGATTCCTGGGCCTCACCGTAGGCGTTGCCATTTCCGGAATGGACAACAAGGCAAAGCGCGAGGCGTACAACTGCGACATTACGTACGCAACCAACAACGAACTCGGCTTCGACTACCTGCGCGACAACATGGTAACCCGCGCCGAAGACAAGGTTCAGCGCCCGCTCAACTTTGCAATCGTCGACGAAGTGGATAGTATCCTCATCGACGAAGCGCGTACTCCGCTTATCATTTCCGGCAGAGGCGGCAAGTCCAGCGAAATGTATATTCAGGCGCAGCAGTTCGCCCGTTCGCTTAAAGAAGACGACTACGAAATCGAGGAAAAGAAAAAGGCAATCAACCTTTCCGAAACCGGCGTGACCAAAGCCGAACGCTTCTTCGGAGTGGAAAACCTCGCCGACGTGGACAACACCGAACTCAACCACTATATCAACAACGCTCTTCGCGCAAACTATATCATGAAGCGCGATCAGGACTATATCGTCGATAAAGGCGAAGTGCTTATCGTCGACGAATTCACCGGTCGTGTCATGGTGGGCAGACGTTACAGCGACGGGCTGCACCAGGCAATCGAGGCAAAGGAACACGTAAACGTCCGCGCCGAGAACAAGACCATGGCAACCATCACGTTCCAGAACTATTTCCGTCTTTATTCCAAGCTGTCCGGTATGACCGGTACTGCAAAGACCGAAGAAACCGAATTCAAGGGAATTTACAACCTTGACGTCGTAACCATTCCCACCAACAAGCCCAACGCGCGTATCGACGAAAACGACGTGGTTTACAAAACGGTTGCGGCAAAACTCAACGCCGTCGTGGACGACATCACCGCGTGCTACCAGAAAGGTCAGCCCGTTCTGGTGGGTACCACCACCGTCGAGAAGAGCGAACAGGTTTCGCACCTTCTCCGCAAGGCAAAAATTCCGCACAACGTGTTAAACGCCAAGAATCACGAACGCGAAGCCGAAATCATCGCTCAGGCAGGTAAAAAATGCGCGGTTACCATCGCAACTAACATGGCGGGCCGCGGAACCGATATTCTTCTGGGCGGCAACCCCGAATATCTCGCGCTCGAACGCATGCGTAAGGACGGCATGAGCGAGGAAGACGTTTCGGCTGCGGTATCCTATTACAATACCGACGACGAAAACGTTCTTAAAGCGCGCGAAATTTACAGAAAATATTACGACGAATTCAAAGTAAAAACCGACGAGGACAAAAAAGAAGTCATCGCTCTCGGCGGCTTGCGCATAATCGGTACCGAAAGACACGAGTCGCGCCGTATCGACAACCAGCTGCGCGGTCGTGCCGGACGTCAGGGCGACCCCGGACGCACCATCTTCTATCTCAGTATGGAAGACGACGTTCTGCGCCTGTTCGGCGGCGAAAGAATGCAGGCAATCGCCAATTCGCTCGGCGCGGACGACGACACTCCGTTCTCCATGGGGCTGCTCAGCCGTTCCATCGAAAACGCTCAGCGCAACATCGAAGGCAGAAACTACGATATCCGTAAACAGGTGCTGGAATACGACAACGTAATGAACCAGCAGCGTACCATTATCTACAACGAACGCAACCGCGTGCTGATGGGCGAGAACATTCACGACGAAATTCTCAAAATGATGCGCGACGAAGTGGAAGTTATAGTTGCCGATTACACCGATCCCAAAAAGGACTGGCAGGAATGGGACTACGAAAATCTCAACAAGGAAATCGAGCGCAAACTTCTGCCCGGCGATCCCGAATTTTTGTCGGAAGACCGCCTGAACAAGTGGTCGCTGGACGAAATAAAAGAACAGATTTTCACCGCCATGATGGCGTACTACGACGAGAAAATCGCCGCCGCAAAGGAAATCGGTCTGGACTTCTCCGAGGTCGAACGCGTGCTTCTGCTGCGCGCCGTAGACTTCCGCTGGATGGATCACATCGACCAGATGGACATTCTGCGCAAGGAAATCGGTCTTAAAGCGTACGGCAATCAGGACCCCGTCATCGCCTATAAAAAGGACGGCTTTGAAATGTTCGAGCATATGAATGCGAATATTCAGAGCGACACCGTTTCCATGCTGATGCACGTCAACATAGAAAAGGCTCCCGAACGCGAAGAGAGAAAGGTTGAACTGGTTATGTCCGGCGGAAGCGAAAACGCAAAGGCTCCCAAAGCCGAACAGGCTGTTTCCAACAAAGTGGGAAGAAACGATCCCTGCCCTTGCGGAAGCGGTAAAAAATATAAAAACTGCTGCGGTAAAAACAGCTGATAACAACGATTTTCAAGCCGGGAGAGTAAATTCTCTCGGCTGATTTCGATAAATTAAAGGCGTGTGATTTACGCCGAAATTATAAGAAAATTTGCAAATAATCCCTTAAAGAGGAACCATGTTAATATTAGACGACTTAAAATTCAAACTTAAAAATCTCGTGCAGAAGTTCGACGGCGTTTGCACGGCGTTCGATATTCCGTCGCTCGAAAAGCGCGCGGAGTATCTTTCGCAGCAGCAACAGGACCCCAATCTGTACAACGATCCCAAGCACGCAGCCGAAATAAATTCGGAAGCCAAGTTCATCGAAAACAGACTCGGCACGCTTTCTCGTCTTCGCTCGGGACTGGACGACCTGTCCACGCTTATCGAAATAGTCGAAGCCGAAAAGGACAACGAGCAGTACGAGGAAGAGCTTAATTCCACCTACGCGAAACTGGACGAAGAGATAGAGGAACTTAATCTCGAAACGCTGCTTAAAGGCGAATACGACAAAAACAACGCCATTTTAATGTTGCAGGCGGGCGCCGGCGGAACCGAGGCTCAGGACTGGGTGAGCATGCTGTACCGTATGTATCGCATGTACGCCGAAAAGCGCGGTTTCGAGGTGGAAGAACTGGACCGCGTGGAAGGCGACGTCGCCGGAATAAAATCGGTGTCCTTTATGATTAAGGGAATAAACGCGTACGGCTACTTAAAAGCGGAAAAGGGCGTGCATCGCCTCGTGCGTATTTCGCCGTTCGACGCAAACGCGCGTCGTCACACGTCGTTCGCAAGCCTGGAAGTTATGCCGGAAATCGAAAACGACACCAGTATAGAAATCCGCCCCGAGGATATCCGCGTGGATACCTATCGTTCGGGAGGAGCCGGCGGTCAGCACATTAACAAAACCGACAGCGCCGTGCGTATAACTCACCTTAAAACCGGTATTGTCGTTCAGTGCCAGAACGAGCGTTCGCAGATACAAAACCGCGAAACGGCAATGAAAATGCTGGTAAGTAAACTGGTAGAACTGCGCGAGCGCGAAAATCTCGAAAAGGCAAACTCCATCAAGGGCGAAATCAAAAAGATAGAGTGGGGCAGCCAGATCCGTTCGTACGTGTTCCAGCCCTACACTCTGGTAAAAGACCACCGTACCGGCTTTGAAAACAGCGACATTTCCGCCGTTATGGACGGCGACATAGAGCCGTTTATCAACGACTATCTGCGTAAATCCTGATATGTACGACACTCAAAAAAAATTCATTAGTCTTAAAGACAAGCAGGACGTTCTGGTTCTGGGAATAGAAAGTTCGTGCGACGAAACCGCCTGCGCAATCGTGAAAAACGGCAGAGAAGTGCTCGCAAGCGTTATTTCCACGCAGATTGCCATTCACAGGCAGTTCGGCGGCGTGGTGCCGGAAGTGGCTTCGCGCAATCACACGATGGCGGTAACCCGTTGCGTGGACGAGGCGCTTAAAAAAGCAAACCTGACCATGGACGATATCGACGCGGTTGCCGTAACGTACGGAGCGGGGCTTGCGGGCGCGCTGCTCGTGGGCGTAACCGCCGCAAAAGCGCTTGCGTACGCCACGAATAAGCCGCTTATAAAGGTAAATCACATCGAAGGGCATATTTCAGCCAATTACGTGCAGTTCCCCTCGCTTAATCCGCCTTTTCTCGCGCTGGTGGCTTCGGGCGGACACACGCTTATAATCGACGTCGAGGACTATTGCAGCTACAAACTCATGGGCGGCACCACCGACGACGCAATCGGTGAAATGTTCGATAAAACCGCGCGCCTGTTGGGGCTTCCCTATCCCGGCGGACCGGAAGTGGACCGCCTTGCCAAGCAAGGACAAGCCAATATCGATTTTTGCCACACGCACAAGAGCGTCAACGGCGACCTCAATCTGTCTTATTCCGGGCTTAAAACGGCGGTGGTAAACTATCTGCACAACGCCGAACAGCGCGGCGAGCAGGTGAAAAAAGAGGACGTTTGCGCATCCATAACCAAACAGGCGGTTGACCTTCTCGTAAGCACGGTTATGGAAGCGGCGGCACGAGCAAATCGAAAGACGATAGTGCTTGCCGGCGGAGTAGCGGCAAATTCGTTCCTGCGCGAAAAACTTAAAACCGAGGGCGAAAAAAGAGGATACGTAGTGCTGTTTCCGGCACCAGTGCTTTGCACCGACAACGCGGTTATGATTGCCGCCCGCGCATATTTCTCGATAAAAGAAGGAAAAGATCTCGCTTCTCTCGATCTCAACGCCGATCCCTCTTTAAGGACGGGCGTATGAAAGAAAGAGTGGTTATAGGAATGTCCGGCGGAGTGGACAGCTCGGTTGCGGCATACCTTTTAAAACAACAGGGCTACGACGTCATCGGTCTTTTCATGCACAACTGGGAAGAGGAAGAAGGCGGCTACTGCACTTCCGCCGACGACTGGAACGACGTTATCGGCGTGTGCGGAAAATTGGGCATACCCTACTATTCGGTCAATTTCGCCAAAGAGTACATGGACAGGGTTTTCAAGTACTTTCTGGACGAATACGCAAAGGGCAGAACGCCCAATCCCGACGTACTTTGCAATCGCGAAATAAAGTTCGGTCCGTTTGCCGAATACGCAAATAAATTGGGCGCCGACTTCGTGGCAACCGGTCATTATTGCGACATAAGCCGCGGCGGAGAAAAAACAATGCTTCTCTCCGCGCTGGACGACAACAAGGACCAGACCTATTTTCTCAATCAGGTGAAAACGGAGCAGCTTAAAAACGTAATGTTCCCGCTCGGCAATATGAAAAAGCCCGAGGTGCGTGAAATAGCCGAAAGAGAAGGGCTGGTTACCGCAAAAAAGAAGGATTCAACCGGCATTTGCTTTATAGGCGAACGCAAGTTCCGCAAATTCCTGTCCGAGTATCTGCCCGGCAAAAAAGGCGAAATCGTGGACACCGAAGGCAAAGTCATCGGCGAGCATCTGGGGCTTATGTACTACACGCTCGGTCAGCGCAAAGGACTGGGCATAGGCGGCGTAAAAGGCGAGGATCAGAATCGCTGGTACGTCGTGGACAAGGACATGCAAAACAATCGGCTCGTGGTGTCGTGCGGCGAGGGCGAAGAGCTTTTTTCGCGCGGGCTTACCGCAAGCGGACTTAATATAATAGGCGAGTGGGATAAGAAAGACTTTATTTGTACGGCAAAATTCCGCTATCGTCAGGGCGAACAGGAGGTTTCCGCGCATATCGACGGAGATAAACTGCGCCTTGAATTCATGCAGCCGCAAAGGGCTGTCACACCCGGTCAATACGCCGTTTTATACACGGAAAGCGATATCCCCGGCAAGAGAAGATGCCTGGGCGGCGCCGTTATAGAAACGGTTGCCAAATAGATAAACAATAAGGAGAAATTAAATGATAAGTAAATTTTCAGACGAAAAACTGCGCGAGATTATCTCGACCATGACCGTCCGCGAAAAAGCGGCGCAAATGACGCAGCTCAACGCAAATCTTCTGACCACCGACGAGAACGGCGAAATCACCGGACCGGCTTTGCAGTGGTCGCTCACCAAAGAGGACGTGCACGCAATGGGCTCCACGCTTAACTATCGCGGCGTCAAGGCGTGCATTGAAATGCAGAAGGCACACCTCGAAAACGATCCGCACGGCATTCCGATGATGGGCATGATGGACATTATTCACGGCTGCCACACCATCTATCCCGTGCCGGTTGCGCTCGGATGCTCGTTCGATCCCCAGATGATAGAGCAGCTTTACTCGATGGCGGCAAAAGAAGCGGCGGCTTCGGGCGTTCACGTGGCGTTTGCGCCCATGTGCGACCTTGCCCGCGACGCTCGTTGGGGCAGAGTAGTCGAAACCACCGGCGAAGATCCGTATATGAACAGTCTGTACGCCGCAGCCGCAACCCGCGGTTTTCAGGGCGACGACATAAGCGATCCCCACAAGGTTGCCGCATGCCTTAAACACTTTGCATGCTACGGTGCTGCGGAAGGCGGAAGAGATTACAACACCGTTGACATGAGCGAGCGCACCGCAAGAGAGTTTTACTTAAAGGCTTACAAAGCTGCCGTTGACGCCGGTATCGCAATGGCAATGACCTCGTTCAATATTTACGACGGCATTCCGATGACTGCAAACAAAGCGATGACGGTTGACCTTCTCCGCAAGGAATGGGGCTTCGACGGCGTAGTCATTTCCGACTACAACGCGTTCGGAGAAATGGTTCCGCACGGCTACGAACAGGACGGCGCGAAGATTGCTCTGCGCGCGTTCGAGGCGGGCGAAGATATCGAAATGATGTCGCCCAACTATCTGTTCAATATGGAAAAACTGGTAAAAAGCGGCAAAATCGACGAAAAAGAGCTGGACGAGCGCGTGTTCCGCATTCTCAAACTCAAACGCGACCTCGGATTGTTTGACGATCCCATGCGCGGAATGAGTGAAGAGCGCGAAAAAACCGAATGTCTTACTCCCGAAAACCGCGAACTGGTTCGCAAAGCCGCCGAAAAGAGCTGCGTTCTCCTTAAAAACGACGGCGCGTTGCCGCTTAAAGACGAAAAAGTCGCGCTTATCGGACCGTTTGCCGACGCAGGCAACATTATCGGAACGTGGCGCGCTTACGGCAAGAGCGAGGACACTGTTACGATCAAGGCTGCGTTTGAAAAGGACGGTAAACAGTTTACGTACGCACGTGGTTGCGGCTGGGAGCTTAAAGCCGACGACGAAAGCGGATTTGAAGAAGCTATCGCCGTTGCGAGAAGAGCGGACAAAGTGGTTATGTGCCTCGGCGAGGAACAGGATTACAGCGGCGAAGGCAAAAGCCGTTCAAACATCGTAATTCCGGCGCTGCAAGTAAAACTGCTTGAAAAAATCAAAGAAGTAAACGACAATATCGTACTGGTTCTGTTCACCGGCAGACCGCTTATCCTCACCGATATTCTGCCGCTTTGCAAGTCGGTCGTGCTCGTATGGCAGCCCGGTACCGAAGGCGGCAGCGCAATCGAAAATCTTTTGTACGGAAAAGTCAACTTCTCCGCAAAGCTTTCCATGTCCTTCCCGTACGCTGTCGGACAGTGCCCGATTTACTACAATATGATGAACACCGGTCGCCCCTGCTACGGCGACTTCGAGAAGATGGGCTATTCCTCCAGATATCTGGATATTCCCACCCGTCCTTTCCTGCCATACGGCTTCGGCTTGTCCTATTCCAGGTTCGAGTACGGCAAAGTCACGCTTTCGTCCGACAAAATGGAACGCGGCGGCACGATTACCGCTTCGGTGGAAGTCACCAACGCTTCCGAAACGGACGGCGAAGAAGTGGTGCAGCTGTATATTCACGACCTGTTCGCTTCGCGCGTGCGCCCCATAAAAGAACTCAAAGCGTATAAGAAACTTTTGATTAAAGCGGGCGAAACCGTGCTTGTCGAGTTTGAAATCGACGAAAATATGCTTAAATTCTGGGACGAGAACATGGACTACGTTGCCGAAAACGGCGAATTCGATATCTTTATCGACGGTAGCAGCGCAACCGAAAACAAGGCTCGTTTCATCCTTCAATGAGAGCGGTAATTCAGCGCGTTAAAAACGCCTGCCTTAAAGTGGACGGCACCGTTATTTCGGAAATCGGCAAAGGTTACGTCGTGTTTTTCGGAGTAAAACAGGGTGACGACGAAATTAAAGCCGATTATATCGTGCGTAAAATCGCCGCCATGCGCCTGTTCGAGGACGGAAACGGCAAGATGAACCTTTCGCTTTCCGACGTCGGCGGCGAAGTATTGTTCGTGTCGCAGTTTACGCTGTTTGCCGAATGTCGCCACGGCAACCGCCCCGGGTTCTCGCTTGCCGAAAAGCCGGAGCGCGCCAATGCGCTGTACGAGTACGCGGCGGAAAAACTGTCCGCGCTCGTGCCGGTAAAAAAGGGCGTTTTCGGTGCGGACATGAAAATAACGCAGGAAAACGACGGACCGGTAACAATTATTCTCGACAGCGAAGAGTAACGAAAAACGGCTTTTTGTCTTCGGAATTAAAACCGTGCGACAACGCTTAAATTCAATAAAAAAAATCCTCCCGGGAGTAAACCGAGGGGATTTTTTAGAATTTTTGTGCCATTTTAATGTGATTTGCCGATAAATTACGGCAAAAATATTTATTTTCTTTTAATTGTTTTAATGACTACGGGGCTTACCGGAACGTCGTTGTAGTAGCCCACCGACGTTGTTTTGGTAAGCGAAATGCCCTTTGCGACTTCAAGACTTTCTTTATCCGAAAGTTTTCCGAACGCCGCGTACTGACCGTCGAGATATCCGCAATCGGCAACGCAGATAAAAAACTGCGACGACGCCGAGTTTTTGTCCATTGCGCGCGCCATCGACAAAACGCCTTCTTCGTGATGCAGGTCGTTTCCCTTAAAGCCGTTGGACGCAAATTCGCCCACGACGTTTGCGGGCGCTTCCTTGTGGATAAGTTCGCCGTCTTTATCGACGAAACCGCCGCCCTGAATCATAAAGTCGGGTATAACGCGGTGAAAGCACAGCCCGTCGAAAAAGCCCTGGTCGATAAGCGACAAAAAGTTTTTCACCGTTTCGGGCGCCTTGTCCTCGTAAAGAGCCGCGTTCATCACGCTTCCGTCTTCCATAATAATGCTGATTTCAGTCATAATAGTTCTCCGAAAAATTATTTCACGACAATGATATATCTTTTCGCGCAAAAAGTCAACCGATTGCCGCGAAAGAAGCAAAATCGCGCATAACGAAAATATATGCCCCTAAAATAAGAAATAATGAAAGAATTTTCAAATATCGTTGCCAAAAGGGGAAAACGGGTGTATAATTGTTCTATCCGATAAGGTTCGGAAAAGCAAGATAAGGAGTAAAATTTTATGGATACTAAAATAACGCTTACCGCTCATCGCGGCTATCGCGCAAAATTTCCCGAAAATACCATGACGGGCTTCCGTGAAGCACTGAAACTTGACATCGATTCAATCGAAATGGACGTTCACATGACCCGCGACCGTCAGATAGTCGTAATGCACGACGCCGCTCTCGACCGCACTACCGACAAAACCGGTCTTATCCGCAACATGACGCTTGCCGAAGTCCGCGAAGCCGACGCCGGAATAAAGTTCGGCGAACAGTTCAAGGGCGAAAAAGTGCCCACGCTCGACGAATTTCTCGCGCTTATGGCAACCCGTCCCGACGTTAAACTTCTGCTCGAACTTAAAGATTACCCCGAAGAGGTGGGCGACTTTGCCTACGTTTCGTGCGAAAAAACCTTCGATCTTCTCAAAAAATACGGAATCTGGGGAAGAGATCGCCTCACCGTAATTACGTTCTCCACCGGACTGTGCGCCTGGATGAAAACGCGTTATCCGTTTGACGAGATCGCTATTCACGGCTTTTGGCCCAAATACCACATGCGCGGCTGGGAAAAGGACGACCCGTACAAATATCTCGACGAGGTGTGCCTGTTCAACGATATAAGAACTATGGACGGACGCAATCTGCCCTCGCCCACGCCGGTTGCCGAAAAGCAGTTCTTCGACGACTTCAAGGATATGAAAATAAAGCCCTGCGTGTACTACCGCTTCGACAACGATCCCGAACATTACCGTCAGGCGCTCGAAAACGGCGCGATAGGCTTTACCTGTGACGACGCGTTCACCTGCGGCAAAATTCTGGACGAATTGGGCGCCAGAAAACTTAAAAAATAAAGCGTTTTTCCGCTTGGAAACGACGAATCTTCCGCAAGGTTCGCCGTTTTTTCTTTATTGCGGAGAAGTTTGGAGACAGTTTATCACGAATTGTACACCAAGTGGTCGGAAAGCTATTGTTTTGCTTGCTTAAAACGTAGTTTTGTGTTAAAATATAACTATTACATTATACGCCGCAAAAGGCAAGGCAGAATTAGCGATAGATAAATGAAAGCCGCGGGTCTGGGAAAAGAAAAATCAATAGATGCGTTTGTCAAAAGCAAAATAAAAATGCTTGAACAAGCCGACAAGAACATGAAAAACATGTTCTCGTTTATGTTTTCGGAAAGCGAAAACGTCATGTTCGAGCAGAGCGACGGCATAAAAATAAGCAAAAAAACTTACGGCGAATGCAAAAAGCTGTCCGTTCGCCGCGCGGCTGCGCTCTCCTCGGGGCTTGGCAACCACGAGAAAAACGCGGTAGTGGGTCTTTATATGGACAACGGAAGCGAATGGATAGAGTGCTTCTGGGCAATACTGATGTGCTCGTGCCGCCCGCTTCTTCTCAATATGCGCCTGCCCGACGAAATAATCGAAAAAACGCTTTCGGAAATCGGTGCGATTGCGGTTTTAAGCGATAAAAAGTCTTTTTCGGTGAAATCGATAAACCCGCTTGCGCTCGATCTGCCCGAAAACGCGTGCGAGCCGGACGAGTTCGGCGATGAATTTTTCGTCATGTCGTCGGGAACCAGCCAAAACGTCAAGGTTTGCGGGTATAAAGCCGAAAATCTGTACGCGCAGATCGTGGACAGCTACGGAATAATCAAAAAGTGCGCGCTTATGAAAAAGCATTACGAGGGCAATCTCAAACAGCTGACTCTGCTGCCGTTTTATCACATTTTCGGCTTCGTCGCCGTGTATATGTGGTTTGCGTTCTTCTCGCGCACGTTCGTCGTTCTCCGCGATATGAGCCCCGAAACGATAATACGCACCGTCCGCCGCCATAAAGTTACGCACATATTCGCCGTTCCGTTGTTCTGGGAAAAGGTATACTCTCAGGCAATTGCAGGCATAAAAGCGCGCGGCGAAAAAACCTATAAAAAATTTCTTAAAGGCATGAAAATTTCGCGCGGGCTGGGCAATTCCGCCGCCGGAAGATTATTTCGCAAGTACGCGTTTTCAGAGGTACGTGACCGCATTTTCGGCGACACGATAAGCTTTACCATAACCGGCGGAGGCGCGATTTCCCCGGCTGCCATCGAATTTTTCAACGCGATAGGCTACCGTCTTGCCGACGGCTACGGCGCAACCGAAATAGGAATAACGTCGGTGGAACTTTCAAACAAATTCGGCAAAATCACGTCGCGCTCGGTGGGCAAACCGTTCTCGTCCTGCCGCTACCGTATAAACGAAAAGGGTGAACTAATGGTGTCCGGCTCGTCGTCCGCTTCCGAAATTTACGAAGGCGGCGCATTGCGCGAAAAAACCGAATGGTTCAACACGCACGACCTTGCCGAGTATAAAAACGGCAGATACTATATTTCCGGGCGCGTGGACGACCTTATTATCTCGCCCAACGGCGAAAACTTAAATCCGTTGCTGACGGAAAGCGCTATTTCGGCGGACGGAGTTAAAGGCGTGTGCCTTATCCCCGGCGAAAACGGCAGCCTTCCCGTGCTGCTTGCCTCCGTGGGCGCGTATATTACGCCCGCCCGCGCAAAAATCGTGACCGCGCAGCTCAATCGGAACCTTGCCTCGCTCAACCTGAAAAGCCAGGTGGGAAAGATAGAACTTATCGGCGAAGAATTTATCCGCGGCGACGAGTTCAAGCTTAACAGACGGCGCATTGCCTCCGATTATCGTTCGGGAAAGCTGAAAATCGTGTCTTTTGAAGGCAAACCGGACGACGGCGAGTGGGACGAACTTACGCTTAAAATACGTTCGCTTTTCGCTTCCGCGCTTAATATAAGCGCCGACGAAATTTCGCTTGGCGGCGACTTTTTTTCCGATTTCGGCGGCACGAGCATAGACTATTTTGCGTTTGCCGCCGCGTTTGCGCGCGAGTTTTCGCTGCCGACGGAAACGGTAATTTCGGCAAATTTGCACACGATAGAAGCGGCTGCGGCTTTCGTCAGGGCTAATCAATGATAAGATTTTTCAATACTTTTACAAAAATAACCGCCTATCCCGTGCAGAAAGCGTGTTTCAACACTAAAATTCTGTACGAGGATAAAAGCGTGCAAAACCGCAGGATAAAGGGTCCCGCGATAGTCGTGTGCAATCACACTTCGGTGTACGACTACGCGGTGCTATTGTTCGTGTTCTTTTCGCGCACCGTCCGCTACCAGATGGCGGAAGTGCTTTTCAAAAAGAAATTTTTGGGCGCTTTTCTGAAAATGCTGGGCGGAATAAGAGTGGACCGCGGCTCAAACGACTTTGCTTTCATGGCTAAGTGCGAAAAAATACTGGCAAAAGGCGGCTGCGTGGGCATTTTCCCCGAAAGCCGACTGCCCGTAGAGGGTGAAGAGCGTCCGCTTCCCTTTAAACCCGGCGCCGTAACGCTTGCTCTCACCGCCGGCGTTCCCGTCATTCCCGTGTACACCAACGGCTGCTATTTCGGAAAAGTAAAGGTAAAAACCCCGGACGGCAAAATCAAAAAACAGCGCGCGAAAGTAATCATCGGAACGCCGCTTTACCCTGCCGATATGTACGACGAGAACAAAAGCGAAAAGCAGAATATCGAGGACATAACCGCCGCACTCAGGCAAAAAATCATAAGCTTAGGTCAAATTCTGAATGAAAAAGAACAAAGTACTGTCATTTAAATATTTTTTGTGCGATTTCATTCGCATAACTTCGGCTATTCCCAGCCTTATATGGTTCCGCCCGAAGAAAATTTACGAAAGTAAAGCCGCAAAAAAGAAAATACGCGGCGGCGCGCTTCTGTCGGCAAACCACGTGGGCTTTATGGATCCCGTATACCTTATGACGCAGATATGGTATCGCCGGCACCACTTTCTTGCCGCGAAAGAGCTGTTCGGCGCCAATAAATTCGGCAAATTCATGTTCAAAAACGCGTTTTTGTGTATTCCGGTCGATCGCGAAAACTTCAACGCCGCGGCTATGAAGGGAATAATAACGCACTTAAAGCAAGGCGACCTCGTGTCGGTTTTCCCCGAAGGACATATCGGCAAAAGCGACGAGGATTTGCAGAATTTCAAGTCGGGCGTGACTTTTATGGCGTACATGAGCGGCTGCCCGGTAATTCCCGTGTATATCAAAAAGCGCGAAAACGCATGGCAACGGCAGACGATAGTCGTCGGCGAGCCGGTTTATATCGACGCAAAGGAGAAAAAGGGTTCGTCGTCCGAATTCCTCAAAGAGAAAACCGAGCTTCTCTATCAAAAGGAGCAAAAACTGAAACAAATCTACGACGAGAGGTGTAAAAA